>JAFXAQ010000018.1 GCA_017516925.1 Oscillospiraceae bacterium
CCATAGGCCGGGTGGGCTCTTACCCCACCTTTTCACCCTTGCATCGTCGGTTCTCGCACATAAACTCTTCCATTACCGCAAGCGGTAATGGTCAAACTATGTGCGGAACCTCCTCACCCATAGAACCCGCTTGCGCTGGGCTTCTATGGGGGCCCCAATACGGGGAATGCGGTATATCTCTGTTGCACTTGTCCTGGGGTCACCCCCGGCGGGCGTTACCCGTTATCCTTACCCTGTGGAGCCCGGACTTTCCTCACCTGAACCCTTTCGGGTGTCAGCCGCGGCTGTCCGACCTGGTCGTGAAAATATTGTACTGCACCAAAGCCAAATTGTCAAACATCTTGCAAATTCTTTTCAAAGGGGCTATACTATAAAAAGAAAAACGTTTGCGAGGTATATTATGCATACTTCTTTTGATGCTTATTTTAATTCTCTGCGAGGGAAGAATATTGCGGTGCTTGGTCTGGGTGTCAGCAACCGTCCGCTGGTGCGCCTTTTGCTCCGATATGGCTGTACCGTCACCGGCTGTGACAGGACCCCCAGAGAAAAGCTGGATAGCGAGGTTCTGGAGCTGGAGGCCCGGGGCTGTCAGCTGCGGGTAGGGGATACCTATCTGGACGGACTTTCCGCAGAGCTGGTGTTCCGCACCCCCGGTATGCATCCGGACAATCCGGCTCTTGTAGCCTTACGGGAAGGCGGCGCAAAAGTCACCAGCGAAATGGAAGTATTTTTCGAACTTTGCCCCTGTAAAATCATTGCCGTTACTGGCTCTGACGGCAAAACCACCACAACTACCCTGATTTCCGAAATGCTCAAAGCCGCCGGAAAAACCGTCTGGCTGGGCGGCAATATCGGCACGCCGCTGCTGCCGGTATGCAATCAAATGCAGAAGGATGATTACGCTGTGGTGGAGCTGAGCTCCTTCCAGCTGATGGATATGACCCGCAGCGCCCACATCGCTGTGGTGACCAACCTTGCCCCGAACCATCTGGACGTCCACAAGGATATGCAGGAGTACGTTGACGCCAAAAAGAACATTTTTAAATTCCAATCTGCAGCAGATACCCTGATTGTCAATGGGGACAATGCCTTGACGGCGGAGCTTGTGGGCAACGGCAAAACACGCTTTTTTACCCGTCTGGGAAAAACCGATAACGGCATTTGCCTGAACGGGGCTTTCCTCTGCCGTGATGGCGTACCTGTGCTGGATAAAAAAGATATTCTGCTTCCCGGCGAGCACAATGTGGAAAACTATATGGCGGCGATTTTGGCGGTGGAGGGTCTTGTGGATGACGAGACCGTTCGCACTGTTGCCAAAACCTTTGGCGGTGTAGAGCACCGGATTGAGCTTGTCCGGATAAAGGACGGGGTGCGGTATTATAACGACTCCATTGCTTCCTCTCCCAGCCGTACCATTGCCGGTCTGCGCAGCTTCCCGGAGAAGGTGCTGCTCATTGCCGGCGGCTATGATAAGCACATTCCCTATGATGTGCTGGGACCGGAGGTTTGTGCCCACGTGAAAAAGCTGTTTGTCAATGGCGCAACAGCTGACCAAATTCGAAAGGCTGTGGAAACAGCTCCCGGCTACACTCCCGGTTGTCCGGAAATTATCGATTGTAAAGACTTTACCGATGCGGTCCAAAAAGCCCACGAAAGTGCGGTTGGCGGTGATGTGGTGCTGATGAGCCCGGCATCTGCCGCCTTTGACCAGTTCAAAAACTTTATGGAGCGTGGAGCCTATTTCAAAAAACTCGTAATGGAGCTTTGATATGAAAATGAAGGATTTTACCCGGCAGGCAAGAAAAGCGTTGCCCTTAAAATACTGCGGCGCTGTGATTGTGGCAGCCGGTACAGCTTCCCGGATGGGCGGCATCGATAAGGTGATGGCGCCCCTGAATGGGGAGCCAATGCTCATTCGTACTGTCCGGGCATTTCAGGAAAGCGATGTTATCCGGGAGATTGTTGTTGTCACCCGGGAGGACTTGCTGCTGCAGGTGCACCGGCTGTGTCAGGCATTTCCAAAGGTACAGGCGGTGGTTGCCGGTGGCGCTGACCGCCCGGCATCTGTCCGGGCAGGACTGAACGCACTGTCAAATAAAGTGCGGCTTGTGGCAGTACAGGACGGCGCAAGACCCTTTGTGTCCCGGGAGGTCATTGACCGCACTGTCCGGGCGGCGAATACCTACGGTGCCGCCGCCCCGGGTGTTCCGGTGAAGGATACAATCAAGGTGGTTACCGGCGGTATCGTTGCTGCAACCCCGGACAGAAGTAAGCTCAGCGCGATTCAGACACCCCAGGTGTTTGACCTGGACTTATTAAAGGGTGCGCTGGAAAAAGCCCGGAAGGACGGCACACCCATTACTGACGATTGCTCCGCAGTGGAGAATTTGGGGATGTCTGTGAAAATTGTTGCCGGTGACGAGCGCAACATCAAGATTACTACACCGATGGATTTGAAAATTGCCGAGCTTTTGCTGGAGGAAGAAAAATGAGAATTGGACACGGCTACGATGTGCACCGCCTGGTGCCGGACAGAGCCTTGATACTGGGCGGCGTGAAAATCCCCTACGAGCTGGGACTTTTGGGCCATTCCGATGCGGATGTGCTGCTGCATGCAGTATCGGACGCACTGCTGGGCGCCGCCGGACTGGGGGATATTGGAAGGCATTTCCCGGACACGGACCCTCAGTATAAAGGGGCGGATTCCGGAAAACTTCTGGAAATTGTAGGGGAGAAAATCCAGAAAGCGGGCTACCGGGTCGGCAACATCGACGTAACGATGATTGCCCAGAAGCCCAAGCTGAAGGACTATATTTCCCAAATGCAGCAGAACATTGCCACCCATCTTGGCATAGCAACAGATCGTGTCAACGTCAAAGCCACCACCGAGGAGCACCTGGGCTTTACCGGTTCCGGGGAGGGAATGGCTTGTCACGCCGTCTGCCTGCTGGAGGAGTGAATCGACACAATACAACCCTCTCGGACATAAATTAGTCCGGGAGGGTTTTCAGAGCGCCAAGAAACCCCCAAACCGTCAAAACACAATCATTTATTGTTATTACGCAACCAGTCCGCAGACTGGTTGTGGCAATCCAAGCCTTCTCCTTGAGGAGAAGGTGTCAGCGAAGCTGACGGATGCGGTGCAAATTGCTTGCTGCGCAAGGTGTTTTGACTTACTTCGCAAACGGTCAGACTAACGTACCTATGTACGCCTACGCTGACCGTTTGCTCGTCTTTGTGGCTTCCTTGACCTCTGTCTCCGCATGCCAAAAAATACTTTTTTTGACACGCGGAGAACCCTCCCGGACATAAAATGGTCCGGGAGGGTTTTTTATGCAAATTTGTTTTATCACCTTTCGTTCAGTAACCCCTGCCCAGCGGGCAGAGCAGCTGCTGAAGCGTTCCGGTTTTTCCTGCGCCCTGCGGCGGACACCCCGGTGGATGGAGCGTCAGGGGTGCAGCTACGGTCTGCAGCTGCCTCTGGCAGAGGTTCAGCGTTGCGTGCAGCTGCTGAAGCAGGGCGGGATTTCCTACCGGAAGGTATATTTACTGGGAGAAAAGGAGCAGGCTGAGGAGATGACGCTATGATTTATCTGGACAATGGCGCCACCTCCTTTTGTAAGCCGCTGCCTGTCTATGACGCAGTTCGCAGGGCAATGTTTACCTGCGCCAGCCCCGGCAGAGGCGGCTATTCGTTGGCAATGAATGCAGGCTACCGGGTACTTGCGTGCCGTGAGCGGGCAGGAGAATTATTTGCCTGTGACCCGGAGCAGGTGGTGTTTACCGGCAGCTGTACCCACGGACTGAACATTGCCATCCAAAGTCTGGTAAAGCCCGGCGCCCGGGTGGTGATTACCGGCTTTGAGCATAATGCAGTCACCCGGCCCCTATATGGGCTGGGTGTAAAAATTTCGGTGGCAGGGCAAAAGCTTTTTGATTGGGAGGACACTCTGACAGCCTGGGAGGCTGCGCTGAAAAAAGGCGCCGATGCGGCGGTGTTTACCCACTGCTCCAACGTGTTCGGTTATATTCTGCCGGTGGAAGAAATGGCGCAGCTTTGCAAAAAGTACAAGGTGCCGTTTATCATTGATGCAGCCCAAAGCGCAGGGGTGTTGCCTGTTTCCATGAAGCGGCTGGAGGCGGATTTCATTGCGATGCCGGGTCACAAGGGGCTCTTGGGACCCCAGGGCACCGGACTTTTGCTGTGCAAGGACAGCGCCCAGCCCCTTGTTTTCGGCGGCACTGGCAGCAACTCCCTTTCCCCTGAAATGCCGGACTTTTTGCCGGACCGACTGGAGGCGGGAACCTTGAATGTTCCGGGGATTGCCGGACTGTCTGAGGGACTGGCATTTCTCTTGAAAACCGGAACAGCTGCTGTGCTGGAAAAAGAGCACACACAGGCGGCGCTTTGTGCCAAAAAGCTGCAGGAAATGGGACTTCGGGTGTTTGCGGGGGAGCACCAAAGCGGCACCGTCAGCTTTTTGCCTCCTGCAGACTGCGAGGACTTTGCCCAAATACTGGCGCAAAAGGATATTGCCGTCCGGGCAGGTCTTCACTGCGCTCCCCTGGCGCATAAAAGCGCCGGCACGTTGGACACCGGCACGGTCCGGGTCAGCTACGGCTGGAATGCCTGCATTTTACAGACCCAAAGGCTCTGCGAAGCTGTGGCTGAAATTATGAAATAATAAAAAATTTTTCCGGTTTCCTATTGCTATATAGCCGCAAGTCCGCTATAATAGGATAGATAATAGGCTAGGTATGCCAGTTGTACAAAAGTGCTTAAGAAATGGAGGTTCAAGGGGCTATGAGTTACCTGCAATCCTTGCTGGAGCAACTGCCCGGTGTGCAGTTTACAGACATTTTGGATGTTTTGATTGTTGCCTTCCTGATTTATAAATTATTACCGGTATTCCGTTCCACAGGAACCGGCCGGATTGCCGGAATTGTTGTGGCAGTTATGGTGATTTCCTGGCTGACGGATATTTTCAAGCTGCATACGCTGAACTTTATCCTGAGCCAGCTTCTGGCGGTTGGTTTGATTGCAATTGTGGTTCTGTTCCAACCGGAGCTGCGCCGTATGATTGACCACGTGAGCCACCATTTCCGGATGAAGAACTTTTTCGGTATGAGCCAGCCGACGCAAGAAATGGTTCCTTTGATTAACCAGACTGTGATGGCGTGCGAGGTTATGAGCCGGGAGAAGATCGGCGCATTGATTGTGTTTTCCCGACGTAGCCGTTTGGAGGAATACTACAAAACCGGCACGATACTCGATGCGCAGGTTTCAGAGCAATTGATTCGCAATGTGTTCTTCCCCAGAGCATCTTTGCACGATGGGGCTATGATTATCCGGGATGGGCGGGTTGCTGCCGCAGGCTGCGTTCTGCCCTTGTCTGAGAGCAGCCACCTGAGTGCGGATTTGGGTACCCGGCATCGCGCAGCGGTAGGTATGAGCGAAGTCAGCGATGCGGTGGTTGTGGTGGTCTCTGAGGAGACCGGTGCAATTTCTGTGGCAGTGGGCGGTGTGCTGAAGCGTCACCTGGCGCCCCAGACGCTGGAAAAGTTGCTGCATAATGAGCTTTGCCCGGAGGATACCCAGCAGGAGGAAACAATTGTGCTGAAGCTGCGCCAGAAGCTGCAGAAAAAGGAAAAGGGAGGTAAGTGATATGAAAAACAAACTGCTTACCTTGCTTCTTTCCCTGGGCATTTCCATTGCGCTGTGGTTTTATGTTGTCACGGTGGTCAGTCCCAATTCGGATAAGCATTTCAACAACATTCCTGTGACCATCCAAAGCGAGGTGGTTTTGCAGGAGCGCGGTTTGATGATTACCTCCACGGAGCTTCCAAAAGTATCCTTGCATCTGGAAGGGAACCGCTCGGATTTGAACAAGCTCAACAGCGCCAATATTACTGTGTCGGCGGATGTCTCCCGGATTGGGGAGCCCGGCACCCACAATTTGGTCTTGACGCCTACGTTCCCGGGAGATGTGCCCAACAATGCCATTTCCGTGCTCAGCCGTACACCCAGTGTGATTACGGTGGAGGTGGAGTACCGTGTTACCAAGGAAGTGCCTGTGGATATCCAGTATTCCGGAACGCTGCCGGAAAACTATATGGCGGATAAAGAAAACAACGAGCTGGATTTTGAGAAGATTACCGTTATCGGTCCCAAATCCGTTGTAGACCAGATTGCAATGGCACGGATTGCGGTAGATGTGAACGGACGTACCGAAAGCTTCAGCGAGCAATTCCAGTACAGCCTGCTCGATGCCAAGGAGCAGCCTGTGGATGCGGCGCTGGTGATCACCAATGCCGATGCAGTCAATCTGACAATGAAGATTTACCGGGTCAAGGAGATAGCCCTGAACGTCACAGTTGTTGATGGCGGCGGCGCCTCTCAGGCTACCAGTAAAATTACCATAGACCCCCAGACTATCCGGATTTCCGGAAGCAACTCCCTTTTGGAGGGACTGGAAAGCCTGGAGCTGGGCGCAATCAACCTGGCAGAAATTTATGAAGATACCGTGCTGACCTTCCCCATTAAGCTGCCGGAGGGTGTGAACAACGAAACCGGTGTGCAGGAGGCCACAGTAAAAATCGAATTCCCGGAGCTTGGCACGAAAACCCTGACGGCAACCCGGTTTGAAGCGGTGGATGTACCTGCCGGGCTTGCGGTGGATTTTGTGACAAAGCAGCTGGAAATTCAGGTTCGCGGACCGAAGGATGTGGTCAGTCAGCTGGAGCCTTCGGATGTAAAGGTTGTGGTAAGCTTTGCCAACGAACAGGCAGGCACTGCAAAGGTAAAAGCGGAAATTGTAGTGGCGAAGGAAGGCGTTGGTGCTATGGGTAGCTATGAAGTTACCGCAACCCTTCGCCAAACCGCATAAACGATAGGCTGAGTGCCTTGGAAAAAGGGGATAATTGTTTTGATTAAGAGTATGACCGGCTATGGCCGTTCAGTAGAAACTGTCAACGGCAGAGAATTCACAGTGGAAATTCGCTCTGTGAATAACCGTTATCTGGATTGCTCTGTGCGGCTGCCCCGGGCAGTTTCCTTTGCGGAGGAAGCGGTAAAGCAGGCGGTAAAGCAGTCTGTATCCCGGGCAAAGGTGGACGTTTTTATTTCCATGCGCAGCGAGGGGGCTGAGGAAACCCAGGTCAGCCTGAACCGTGGTGTTCTGGAGGGCTATCTGCAGGCAATGCACCAAATGGTGGCAGAGTTCGGGGTGAAGGATGATATCAGCGTTTCCACCGTCTCCCGGCTTCCGGAGGTGTTTACCATAGAGCGCCCGGACGTAGATGAGGAGCAGCTGCAAAGTGACCTGTTGCGTGTTGTAGCCCAGGCGCTGGAAAGCTATGACGCTATGCGCCTGACAGAGGGACAGGCCCTTGACAGGGACCTGCGCAGCCGTGGTGAAACCATTCTGGAGCTGGTGGCGCAGGTGGAGCAGGGAAATGCCCAGACCGTGGTGGATTACCGCGCCCGTCTGGAGGCCAAGCTGAAAGAAGTTCTGGCAAATACCACCATTGACGAAGGCCGCATCCTGACAGAGGCAGCTATCTTTGCCGACAAGGTGGCAGTGGATGAGGAAACGGTTCGTCTGCGCAGCCATTTGCAGCAGATGAACACCATGCTGACCGGCGGTGGCGCCGTGGGTCGAAAGCTGGATTTCCTGCTTCAGGAGATGAACCGGGAGGCAAACACCATCGGTTCCAAGTGCACCGATGTAAAGCTGGCGCGGATTGTGGTGGATATTAAGGCAGAGCTGGAAAAGATTCGGGAACAGACCCAGAACATCGAGTGAGGCATTTATGAAGCTTATCAATATTGGTTTTGGAAGCCTTGTGGCGGCAAGCCGGATTTTGGCAGTGATGGATCCGGATTCTGCGCCGATCAAGCGTGTGATGCAGGAAGCCCGGGAGCGTGGTATGCTGGTGGATGCCTCTTACGGCAGAAAGACCAAATCGGTTATTTTGATGGACACGGACCACGTTATTCTTTCTGCCCTCACACCGCAGATGCTTTTGACCCGGCTGGAAAACGCAGAGAATGGACCGCAGGAGGCGCAGGATGGCTAAAGGAAGATTGTTTGTGATATCCGGCGCATCCGGAGTGGGAAAAAGCACAGTTCTGGCCCGGGTTATGCAGGCCCACAAAAACATCCGCTTTTCTGTGTCTGCCACCACCCGGCAGCCCCGGGAAGGGGAGCAGGAGGGCATAAGCTATTACTTTGTTACCAAGGAGCAGTTTTCCCAAATGATTGTCCGGGATGAATTCCTGGAGTATGACAATCATATGGAAAACTATTACGGCACCCCGAAAAAACAGCTGGAGGAAAAGCTGGAGCAGGGGGATGTGCTTCTGGATATTGACCCCAACGGGGCGTTCCAGGTCCGGGAAAAGCGTCCCGATGCAGTGCTGATTTTCATTGCGCCCCCATCTCTGGAGGAATTGGAACGTCGTCTGCGCAGCCGTGGCGATACCGACGAAGCCCAAATCCGTGTCCGGTTGGACAGAGTGAAATGGGAAGTCGAGCAAAGCAAGCAATACAATTACGTTGTTATCAATGACCAGGTGGAAGCCTGTGCCGATAAAATATTAGAAATTATTTTGAAATAACTTTTGGAGGAATGATACTATGCTTTATCCCCCCGTAGCAGATTTGCTGAAGAATGTGCAGAGCCGTTATCTGCTGGTGAATGTGGTGGCGCAAAGAGCCCGCGACATTGCCGCAGAAGCAGAGCAGCAGCAGGAGGAGCTGACGGAAAAGCCTGTAACGCTGGCTATCCGTGAGGTTGCCGAGGGCAAGCTCAGCGCCACGCTGAAGGAAGAATACCAGAAATAAGAACAAGAAGGAGGGGGCTTTATGATTGCCAAAATAGCTGTTGCAGCGGCGAATTTTGCAATTGATAAGCCCTACTCTTACTATGTGCCGGAAATAATGCAGCTTCAGCCGGGAATGCGTGTGCAGGTGGGCTTTGGTCGCAGCAACCGCGCTACCCAGGGTGTTGTGCTGTCTGTGGACCCGGGAAGCGGGGAAGGCTTAAAGCCTGTGCTTGCCTGTCTGGACGAGGCGCCAATGCTGACGGATTTTCAGCTCCGGCTGGCAGCGTTTTTACGTGAGAGGTATTTTTGTACCTTCTTTGATGCCGCCCGGACTGTTTTGCCTGCCGGACTGTGGTTCCACACAAAACAGACCTATACCCTGACCCAGGACCGTTCCTGGCAGGAGAAGAAGCTGCGCAACCCGCTGGCAAGTCAAATTTTGCAAATTCTTCTGGATAACGGCGGCGAAGCTGACGGCCAAGCCCTGCAGCGCTGCGCTGCTTCTCAGGAGGAATTTGAAAAGGCTGTCCGCTACCTGCATTCCAAAAAGTGGGTGGAAACGGACACGGAATTTCTCCGGAAAACCGGGGACAAATCCGAAACCATTGCAACGCTGGCAGTCTCCCAGGAGGAGGCTATGGAGTATGCCCGTACCAGACCCAAGTCTGCGGCGATGCAGCGTAGTGTCCTGGAGCTGATGTGCTCTGTGGGCAGCGGTTCGGTCAAGGATATTTGCTACTATACCGGTGCCGGCGCTGCGACAGTGCGCCGTCTGGCGCAGCTGGGGTATTTGACCCTGTCCCAAAGACCGGTACTGCGCTGCCGGGAAATCCAGCCGGCGGAAATTGACGGACCGTTGGTACTGACCGAGCAGCAGCAGCTTGCCTTTGACGGTTTGTGCAGACAAATGATCGAAGATAAGCCCGGCTCCGCCCTTTTGTACGGAGTGACCGGCTCCGGAAAAACCTCGGTATATATTCGCCTGATAGAAACCTGCCTGGAGCAGGGAAAGCAGGCAATGCTGCTGGTTCCGGAAATCGCTCTAACACCCCAGCTGCTGGGGCTGTTGGCCGCCTATTTTGGGGACAAAGTGGCAGTGCTTCACAGCTCCTTGCTTGCTTCGGAACGGTATGACCAATGGAAGCGGGTGCGGGATGGGTCTGCGCCTGTGGTGGTAGGAACCCGTTCAGCAGTCTTTGCGCCATGTCCCAATTTGGGACTTGTGGTCTTGGATGAGGAACAGGAGCACTCTTATAAATCAGAAAATGCGCCCCGCTACGATGCCCGGGAAGTGGCACTGTGGCGAGGTGTGAAGGAAAATGCCTTGGTGCTGTTTGGGTCTGCTACCCCTGCGGTAGAAACTATGTACCGGGCGAAAAAGGGAATCCATACCCTGTATACGCTGCCTGCCCGCTACAACGGACGGGCATTGCCGAAGGTGGAAATCGTGGATATGCGCCGGGAACCGGAAAAGGGGAACGGACTGAGCATCAGCTATGATTTGCAGGATGCCATCGGCGATGTGCGTCAGGGAGGAAAACAGGCGATTTTGTTTTTGAACCGCCGAGGCAACAGCCGGGCGCTGCTCTGTGTGGATTGCGGACAGACACCGGAATGCCCCCGGTGCAATACCAGACTTACTTACCATAGCGCCAACGAACGGCTGATGTGTCATTATTGCGGGTATTCCCAGAAAGCCTCTGTCCGCTGCAGCTGTGGCGGTGCGTTACGTTCTGTGGGCACCGGCACACAGAAGGTTCAGCAGGAGCTGGAGAGCTTGTTTCCGGATATGGAAACCATCCGGATGGATGCCGATACTATCAGCGCCACCAATTCCCACGAGGAAATTCTGAATAAGTTCAGCCGGGAAAACATTCCGGTGCTTTTGGGCACCCAGATGGTTGCCAAGGGCTTGAACCTGCCGAATGTCACCCTGGTGGGTGTGCTGGATGGGGATTTGAGCCTGTACACCGACAGTTACCGTGCCGGTGAAAATACGTTTAATATGCTGACCCAAGTCATCGGTCGCGCAGGTCGCGGCGAGAGCGAGGGACGTGCTATTATCCAGACCATGACCCCGGAGCACCGGGTGATTACCCTGGCAGCACAGCAGGATTATGATGGCTTTTACGACATGGAAATCCGCCTGCGCCAGCTGCAGGGCTGTCCGCCCTTTGGAGATTTGGCGGCTGTGACCTTTATTGGTCAGGATGAGGGCAGAGTTCTTCGGGGCGCAGCCAAGCTTCGGGACAGCCTGCGCGCCTGCTTGCAGCTGCCGGAATACGCACAAATACAATGTACCGCATTGGGACCTGCCCCTTGTCCGGTGCTGAAAATCAACTATAACTACCGTTACCGGCTGACCTTGCGTTGCCGGATGGATAAGGCGCTTCGCCAGCTGCTGGCGCATTTGCTGCGGCAATTTTCCCAGGACCGGGAAAACCGGGGCGTAGCAGCCTTTGTGGATGTTAACGGTTATGAGTGAGGATAGAAACAATGGGACTTCGTAAAATTTTAACAGATGCCGAGCCTGCGCTGCATAAAACCTGCAGACCGGTGGAAAATTTTGATAAAAAGCTCCATACGCTGCTGGAGGATATGCGGGAAACCCTGATTGATTCCGGCGGTGTGGGTCTGGCAGCGCCGCAGGTGGGTATTTTGCGCCGGGTGGTGCTGGTGGATACCGGGGAGGAAATCCTGGAGCTGATAAACCCCACGCTGGTGGAAACCGATGGGGAACAGGAGGGACCGGAGGGCTGCCTGAGCGTGCCCGGAAAATACGGTCTGGTAAAGCGCCCTTATTATGCCAAGGTCCGCGCCCAGGACAGAAACGGCGATTGGTATGAGGCAGAGGGGGAAGAGCTGATTGCCCGTTGCTTCTGCCACGAGTTGGACCATCTGGACGGCATTCTTTACACGGAAGTGATGGAGCGCTTCCTGACGGAAGAGGAATTGGAATTCGAGGACTGATACGATGCGCGTTGTGTTTATGGGCACGCCGGATATTGCGGCAACGTGCCTGAAAAAAATCATAGAGGACAAGTTTGACGTGGTGGGTGTATACACCCAGCCGGACCGCCCCAAAAACCGGGGTATGAAGCTGAGCTTTTCTCCGGTCAAGGAAGTGGCACTTGCCCACAACATCCCTGTGTTCCAGCCGGAAAATTTCCGGGAGGACGAGGCGGTGGAACAGCTGCGCAGCTTACAGCCGGATGTGGTTGCGGTGGTGGCGTATGGGCGGATTTTACCCCAAAGGGTCCTGGATATTCCCCCAAAGGGGTGCATCAATATCCATGCCAGCCTGCTGCCCTGCTACCGTGGCTCTGCTCCCTATCAGTGGGCGGTGCTTGACGGCTTGACTGAGACCGGTGTTTCTGCCATGTACCTGTGCAGAGAAATGGATGCCGGCGATGTGATTGACGTATCCAAAACCCCCATCGGTCCGGATGAGACTGCCGGGGAGCTTTTGGACCGCCTTGCGGTTCTGGGCGCAGAGCTGCTCAGCCAGACCCTGAACAAAATCGAAAAGGGGACTGCCACGGCGACCCCGCAGGATTGCAGCAAGGTTACCTTTGCGCCGATGCTGGATAAGACGATGAGCCCTATTGATTGGAATAAAACTGCCCAGCAGGTTCACAACCACGTAAGAGGCTTGAATCCCTGGCCTGTGGCAATAGCGGAAATCCAGGGACAAAGGTTTAAGATTTACGCTACCGCCATTGTGCCTTATGCCGGAAACGCTGCCCCGGGCACCATCTTGGCGCTGACCAAAACCGGTCTGCAAATTGCCTGCGGTGAGGGCGCGGTGGAAATTCGTACCCTGCAGGCAGAGGGCGGAAAACGTATGGCAGCTCCGGATTATTTCCGGGGACACCCCCTGCAGCTATGACCAGCGGCAGAGATACGGCGCTGCATGTGCTCATCGCCTGCCGTAAGGATGGGGCTTGGGCAAACGGCGTCTTGAAGGAATATGCCCGCAGAGACAATCTGGACGCCCGGGAAGCGGCATTGGCTTCTAGATTGTGCTACGGTGTTATACAAAACCGGTATAAGCTGGATTTCTTTTTGAAGCAGCTGCTTTCCGGAAAGTTAAAAAACCTGCACCCGGCGGTCCGGGATATACTGCATCTGGGTCTGTACCAGATTTATGAAATGGATAAAATTCCCGGTTCTGCCATCGTCAACGAGGCAGTCCGTCAGGCAAAAACCTATTGCAAGAAGCAGCAAAACGCACCGGGATTGGTGAACGGTGTGCTTCGCAATGCGCTGCGTACCAAGGGTGCCTTAGCGCAACCGGAAAGCCTGCAGGACCGCTACAGTCATCCCCAGAGCCTGATTAACCTGCTCACTGCATATGTGGGGGCAGACAGGGTGGAAGCCATGCTGCAGGCAAATAATATGGCGGTTGCAACGGTGGCGCAGGTCAATACCATAACAACCACCCCGGAAACGCTGCAAAGCCTGCTGGAAGCAGAAGGGGTAGCGGTGCAACAGTACCCCTGGCTGGAAAACTGCTTTGTCTTGTCGAATACCGGCAATTTGGAAAAGCTGGAAAGCTTCCAAAAGGGATTTTTTTACATCCAGGATGCCGCCGCAAAGCTGAGCGTTTTGTGCGCCGGTGTCAAGCCCGGAGACCAGGTGCTGGATTGCTGCGCTGCTCCCGGTGGCAAAAGCTTTGCAGCCCTTATTCAGGGTGCGAAAAGCGTGATAGCCTGCGATATCCACCACCATAAAACCGGCATTATTGAAGCCGGTGCCCAGCGACTGGGTTTTGGTAATTTGCAGGCGCTGCAGCAGGATGCCGCTGTGTATTGCCCCCAGTGGGACGGGCAAATGGATGTGGTGCTTTGCGACGTACCCTGTTCCGGCTACGGCATCATTCGCAAGAAGCCGGATATCCGTTATAAGGACCCGGATACGATGCAGATGCTTCCCCAGCTGCAGTTGGAAATTCTGTGCAATCAAGCCCGATACGTAAAACCCGGGGGTGTGCTGCTGTATTCCACCTGCACATTGGTGCGCCGGGAGAACGAGGGCGTTGTGGAAAAATTCTTAAAGAAAAACCCGGAGTTTACTCTGGAAAAACTGAATTTGCCGAAGAAATTTCCGGAAAACACCACGGGAATGTTAACCCTGGTTCCGGGAGAATATGACACAGACGGCTTCTTTATCTGCCGTCTGCGGAGAAAGCTATGAACGAGAACATTCAATCCATGACCCAAGGGGAAATCTCTCAGCTGCTGAAAGCCCTGGGACAACCGGCATTTCGCAGCAAGCAGGTATATACCTGGCTGCACAAGGGGGTCCGCAGCTATGGGGAGATGACCAACCTTCCCAAAGCTTTGCGGGATGTGCTGGAAGAAAAATATCCGCTGCACATTCCCAAGGTTGTCCGCAAGCAGGAAAGCGCCAAGGATGGCACTATCAAATACCTGTGGGAGCTGTCAGACGGAAACTGCGTGGAAACGGTTCTGATGCGCTATCATTACGGAAATTCCGTCTGTATTTCCACGGAGGTGGGCTGCCGTATGGGCTGCGCCTTTTGCGCATCTACTCTGGGAGGCCTGGTTCGACCGCTGGAGCCCTATGAAATGCTCAACCAAGTGCTCTTCACCCAGGTGGATTCCGGACTGCCCATTTCCCATATTGTGCTGATGGGCATTGGAGAGCCTCTGGACAACTTTGATAACGTGATGCGCTTTCTGGAGCTTGTGAACAGTGAAGATGGAATGAACATTTCCATGCGCCACATCAGTCTTTCCACCTGCGGTCTGGTGCCGGGGATTGACCGGCTGGCAGAGAAAAAGCTGCAGCTGACCCTGTCCGTTTCGCTCCATGCGCCCACCGACGAAATCCGCAACACCATTATGCCGGTAAATAAAGCCTATCCTACGGAACAGCTGCTGGCAGCCTGCCGGCGGTATTATGAGAAAACCGGTCGTCGGATATCCTTTGAATACGCAATGATTAACGGGGTGAACGATACTCCGGAGGCGGCGAAAACCCTGTTAAAGCGATTAAAGGGCTTGCCTGCCCATATGAATTTGATTCCGCTGAACCACGTTGAGGAAAGCCCCCTGAAGCCCAGCACCCGTCAGGCGGTACAAACCTTCCAGAAGCTACTGGAGGATGGGGGAATTCCTGCCACGGTTCGAAGAACGCTGGGCAGCGATATTGATGCTTCCTGCGGTCAGCTCCGCCGGAAGTACACCCAGCAGCAATCACAAAAGGAGTGATACATATGCAATATTGGGGCATTACCGACCCGGGTTGTACCCGCACCCAAAACCAGGATGCTTTTCAAATTGAAAAGCTGGACAGAAATACAATTTTATGTGTAGTCTGTGACGGTATGGGCGGCGCTAAATCCGGTAACGTAGCCAGCAATCTGGCATTGGATGTATTTGTCCAGGAGGTCAAACGCACCTGGGTATCTTCGATGGATGTGGAAAAATCCGACCAGATGCTGAAAAATGCAGTGAAGCTGGCGAATTTTACCGTCTATGACCAGGCGCAGCAATTTGAGGAATTTTCCGGAATGGGTACCACCCTGGTGGCGGCGCTTATCCATGGAAAATATGCCACCGTTGTCAATATTGGCGACAGCCGCGCATACAGTATTAAATCGGACGGAGTCCGTCAGCTGACGGTGGATCACTCCCTTGTGCAGATGATGATTGCCCGGGGCGAGCTGTCCCCAGAGCAGGCCCGTTCCTATCCGGGTAAGAATTTGATTACCCGGGCCATTGGCACAGAAGCGGTGGTGGAATGTGATATTTACCACCGGAAGCTGGAAAGCGGCGAATGCCTGCTGCTGTGTACCGATGGATTGTCAAATTTGGTGGACGAGCAGGAAATCCTGTTCGAAATCGTCCACGGCGCCAACCGGCAAAGCAGCTGTGAACGTCTTCTGGAAATCGCCAAAAACCGTGGCGCACCGGATAATGTTACCTGCTTGCTGGCGCAGATTTGAGTTTGCGGGAAAGGAGTAACGGATTATGGATAAATATATAGGTCGTCTGCTGGATAACCGGTATGAAATTCTGGAAGTGATCGGTACCGGCGGTATGGCAGTTGTATATAAAGCCCGTTGCCATCGGCTGAACCGATTGGTGGCAATTAAGATTTTGAAGGATGATTATCTGGGAGACGAGGAGTTCCGCAGCCGCTTCCATTCGGAAAGCCAGGCTGTAGCCATGCTCAGCCACCCCAATATCGTTTCTGTGTACGATGTGTCTACCTCCATTATGGCAGATTACATTGTGATGGAGCTGATTGACGGTATTACCCTGAAGCAGTATATGGAGAAAAAGGGCGTTCTTAATTGGAAGGAAACCCTGCACTTTGCAATTCAGATAGCCAAGGCTCTGGAGCACGCCCACAGCAGGGGTATTGTCCACCGGGATATTAAGCCCCATAACGTGATGGTGCTGAAAAACGGCTCAGTGAAGGTGACGGACTTCGGCATTGCCCGGATGATGTCCAAGGGCAATACCCTGACCAAGGAGGCCTTGGGCTCTGTACATTATATTTCCCCGGAGCAGGCCAAGGGCGGTCGGGTAGACAGCCGTTCCGACATCTATTCTCTGGGTGTTGTGATGTACGAGATGATGAGTGGCAGACCGCCTTATGATGGGGAATCCCCGGTATCTGTGGCGATTCAGCATATCAACGGCGGCGCAGCAATGCCTTCAACCTTGAATCCCAATATCCCCGGTGGCCTGGAGCAGATTATTATGCATGCCATGGCCCACGAGCCGGAAAGCCGGTACCATTCCGCAACCAAGATGCTCAAGGATATGGATGAGTTCCGGAAGGACCCGGGCATCCTGTTTGATTACAATATCCCACCTCTGGATGAGGTTATCCGGATTAACAAACCGCCTCTGGTTCTCAATCCGGAGCCTGCGACCACTGCCCAAAAGGTTGAGAAAAAGAAAACCGATGGGGAAGCGCCCCGGAAACGACCGGCCCCGTCCGGAAAATCCCGTGCTGCCCGCCAGCGGGAAGCGGAGGAGGAGCGGCGGAGCAATGTTGCCACCATTGCCATTATTGCCTGCTCGGCGGTTATGGTGATTGCCATTGTGGTATTTCTGATTGTGCTGTTCAGTGGCTCCGGCGCAAAGCCCCAGCTTGTGGAGGTGCCGAGCCTTGTGGGCGAGGTGTATGAGGATTTGCCCGATTATCCGGATTTCCGGGTGAAGCTGGACAAAGAGGTCCACGACGACACATACCCGGCAGGACAGATTATTGATCAGAACCCGGTAGCCGGCACGCAAATCGAAAAAGGCAACGCGATTTACGTAATCGTCAGTCTGGGTGAGGTTCCCCAGATTGTGACCATGCCCAACGTGGTGGACTGGGAGCTTTCCCAGGCAGAACGGGCGCTGAACAATCTGGGCTTGAACCTGCAAATTAAAACCGAGCCAATCCACGACGATGAAATTGCCAAGGGCAGCGTGGTTCGCTCGGAGCCGGAAGCAGAAACGGAGTTGACTGCCGGTCAGGAGATAACGCTGTACGTCAGTGAGGGCGTAGCGTTTAAAACCGGCTTGATGCCCGACGTGGTTGGTGATGATAAGCAGAGTGCCATTGCAGTGCTGAAAAGCCAGGAGCTGGACCTGCAGATTGTGGAAGAGCCTGTTTATGATTCCGTAGTAGAAGAGGGCGAGGTTGTCCGCACAGACCCGGAGGCAGGGGAAGAGCTGACCACCGGGCAA
The DNA here is from genome assembly GCA_017516925.1 of Oscillospiraceae bacterium. Lineage (GTDB taxonomy): Bacteria > Bacillota > Clostridia > Oscillospirales > Oscillospiraceae > Faecousia. The sequence goes on from JAFXAQ010000018.1 coordinate 17,548, forward strand.
GAGGTAACGCTGTACATCAGCAAGGGTCCCCAGCTGATAGAGCTGCAAAATGTGGTAGGTCTATCCGTGGACAAGGCAGTCAGCATCCTCAAGGGCGACGGCTTTGAAAACTGTAAGATTGAACCGATGGAAAGTGATAAGCCCAAGGACACCGTCATTGAGCTGCGGGCAGAGGATAAAGTGCTCAATGCAGGCGATGAATTAGACAGCAGCACAAAAATTATCGTATATTATTCCATCGGCAATCAGACGGAAGCTGCGGGGATTACAAAGAATGTGGTGATTGACATCAGCAGCGCCACAGAAAGCGGACCCTGCGATGTGGTTGTGACCAGAGATGGTGTAGAGGTGTTCCGCCAGACGGTTCCTCAGGGACAGACTACCATTACGATTCCTAACCAGACCGGTACAGGAAAGGTGATTTATTTGGTCAGCACAGATGATCTGGATGATTGGCCCTACACGGAGGAATTCAGCTGATGATGCAAAGAAAGACCGGACGCATTGTCCGTTCTCTCAGCGGTTTTTATGATGTCCGTACCCCGGAGGGTGTGATTACCTGCCGGGGACGTGGCGCTCTGCGCCGCACCGGGGAAAGTCCCCTGACCGGTGATATGGTGGAAATATCCGTGGAAAAGGGCAGGGGGATGGTGGAGAGAATTCTCCCCCGGAAAAACCGGTTTATTCGCCCGGCGGTAGCCAATGTGGATGCGCTGGTGGTGTTTGCTGCCAATGTCAATCCGGTGACGGAGCCCTTTCTTATTGACCGGGTGGCAGCCATTGCCGGTGACCAGGAGGTACCGGTCTATATCTGCGTGAATAAATGTGATTTGGACCCGGCATTGGATTTGGTGCGAATTTATACAAACGCAGGCTTTCCGGTGATTTCTGCCAGTGCAGAAACCGGGGAGGGTGTCGAGCAGTTGCGGCAGCTTCTGCAAGGAAAGCTGACAGCCTTTACCGGCAATACCGGCGTAGGAAAGTCCAGTATGCTCAATGCTCTGTGTCCGTCCCTGACGCTGCCCACCGGAGAGGTTTCAGAAAAGCTGGGTCGCGGGCGCCATACCACCCGGCACGTGGAGCTGTTCTGCCTGGAGGAAAACACCTATGTGGCAGATACCCCCGGGTTTTCCAGCTTTGACACGGAGCAGATGGACGTGCTGCTGAAGGAAAATCTGCAGTATGCGTTTCCGGATTTTGGGGCGCATCTGGGCAAATGTCAGTTCCATGACTGCACCCATCGAAAGGAGCCCGGCTGCTGCGTTCGTCAGGCTGTGGAAACGGGAGCGCTGGAACAGACCCGCTATGAAAGCTATTTGCGCCTTTACGAGAAGGCAGATCAGATAAAAACCTGGGAATTAGGAAAGTAAAACAGCCGCTAAATGCGGCTGTTTTCATATAATCCTACACAACAACGCACGCCCAGTTTTTCTGCCTGTGCAAGCAAGGCTTCCCAATCCTGCTGCCCCCGTTGCAGAGTAAATATGACCCGGTCCTTCAACACCTGGGTGTGATACCGGCAGAAAAGTCCTTCGTGGTAAAATACGGGCTCCGGCAATTCACCAAAGCCCCGGGCAGATACCTGACAGCCCTCCCGGGTCACGGTAATGTCCACACTGTCCAAGGCAATTTCCAGCCAGATTTCCCGGCTGCCCCAGCTCTTCAGGTGTTCGGCCAGGGGCTTGTGCAAAGGCGGTGGCGGTAAAAACACGGGGCATTCCAAGTCTTCTGCGTACAGGTGGGAAACCGCTACAGGACAGGGGAGCTCCCGGCAAAGCCGTTTTGCCAGCTGCGCAGCTTCCGGGATACCGGCTCTTTGAAAATCCAGCAAAAAGCCGGCAGGTTTTATCTGCTCGCAGAGCTGCGTCAGTTCCTGCAAAATTCGCTGCGGGTCGTGCCCCTGAATGGGTGCGCTGTCATCGAGCATAATAAGGCTATCCGCAGGGAACGTGTCCGGCATATTGGAAAGACCGCTGTTGTACCCGGAAAAGTGACAAGCCATCCAGGCAGGCTTGGGCGGCAGCTGGGATAAACTGTAAAATTCTGCGTTGGTAATTGCCGTATAACGTTGTAAAGGCATAGACAAACCCACCTTTCCGTGGTATACTCTTAAAAGAAATTTATGTTTTAAGGAGTGGCGATATGTCTTTTTCCTTATTGCCCTATGTACAGTTTGGGAAATTAACGGACATCACAAAGGGCTACCTGGACGAACAGGGAATTCGCCTGCTGATGATGGACTTTGATAATACCATCGTGCCCTACACCACCAATGTGCCTTCTCAGGAGGTGGTGGATTGGCTTGCCCGGATGGGTGCGTCTGATGTGCAGCTTTGCGTGGTTTCCAACAGCAAAAATCAGCGGGTGCAAAAATTCTGCCAGGAACATCATCTGGACTGCATCACCCATGCCAGAAAGCCCTTTTCCGACGGCATTCGCCGCTGCCTGGAAAAATATAACATTCCCAAGGAAGAATGCGCCTTGGTGGGGGACCAGATTTTTACGGATACCCTGGGCGCAAACTGCGCCGGTGTGAAGTCCATTCTGGTGGAAGCGATACATAATCATAATATCTGGCTGAAACTGCGCCACGTGGCGGAGCTTCCCTTTATTTACCTTGGAAGAAACAGGAGGAGAAAACCATGAAAAACATTGAAAAGTATCTGTCCCTGCTGGGGCAGGAGGTGGACGGATTGCTGCTGACCAGCCGCTACAGCCGTCATTATGCGGCGGAATTTGATATTGCCGAGGGTGTGGCAATCGTCACAAAAAATGGCTGCCGTTATTTTACCGACAGCCGCTATATCGAATCTGCCCAGAATAACATTAAGGGGATGGAGGTTCTGGAAACGAACAGCCAGAACACCTATCACAAGCTGCTCAATGATGCCATTGCCCAGTTGGGTGTGGAACGGCTGGGCTATGAGGAAGGCTACCTGACCGTTGCGGAATATCAGGACTATGCACAGAATCTCTCTGCAGAGCTGGTTCCTCTGGGCAGCAAAATCAACGGCTTCCGCGCCGTAAAGGAGCCTTGGGAGCTGGACCGTATCCGCCAGGCGCAAAAGATTACAGACCAGGCATTTTCTGAGGTGATTACCCGGATTAAGCCTGGTATGACGGAAAAACAGCTGCAGGCAGAGCTGATTTACTGCCTGTATAAAAACGGCGGCGAGGGTCTGTCCTTTGACCCCATAGTGGTCTCCGGACCCAATACCAGCCTGCCCCACGGCGTTGCCACAGACCGTGTGATTCAGGAAGGTGATTTTGTCACCATGGACTTCGGTGTTCTTTACGGCGGCTACTGCTCCGATATGACCCGCACCGTGGCGGTGGGCTACGCAACCGAGGAGATGAAAAAGGTCTATGAAACGGTTTTGCAGGCGCAGCTGGCAGGCTTGGCGGCAACGAAAGCCGGTGTCACCGGAAAGGAAATTGACGCAGCTGCCCGCAACGTAATCCGGGAAGCCGGCTACGGCGATTACTTCGGTCACGGCTACGGTCACAGTCTGGGCATGGAGGTACACGAACCGCCCAATTGCAACCCCAGAGGGGAAACCCCCATGGAGGTCAATATGATTACCTCTGCCGAGCCCGGTATCTATTTGCCCGGAAAATTCGGCGTCCGCATTGAAGATTTGGCGATTTTCACTGCCGAAGGACACGAAAACATTACCAAGAGCCCCAAAAACCTGATTATTGTCTGAAAATAACCATATTTGCTCTTGCAATCATATAAGTTTTAGGGTATAATATATGCGCTAAATGTAAATAAATATCCAATTAGGAGGAAAATAACAATGATTTCTGTCAGCGATTTCAGAAACGGCATTACCTTTGATATGGACGGCAAGGTTATGCAGATTATCGAGTTCCAGCACGTCAAGCCCGGTAAGGGTGCAGCCTTCGTCCGTGTGAAGATGAAGAACGTCATCACCGGCGGCGTGACCGAAACCACCTTCAACCCCAACGATAAGTACCCCACCGCTTACATCGAGCGCAAGAAGATGGAGTACTCCTACAGTGACGGTGACCTGTACTACTTCATGGACCCCGAGACCTACGAGCTGGTGCCCATCGACGGCAACACGCTGGATGACAGCTTTAAGTTCGTCAAGGAGAACGACACCTGCACCGTTATGAGCTACAAGGGTAACGTCTTCGGTGTTGAGCCTCCCCGCTTTGTGGAGCTGGAGGTTACTGCTACCGAGCCCGGCTTTGCCGGCAACACCGCTACCAACACCCTGAAGCCCGCCACTGTGGAGACCGGCGCTGAGGTGAAGGTGCCCCTGTTCATCAACGAGGGCGAGAAGATTCAGATTGACACCACCACCGGTGAATACCTGGGTCGTGCAAAATAAGGAGTAACTTATGAATATTTCTGAAAAGGCTGCTTACCTGAAAGGTTATATGGACGGCTTGGAGCTGGATACAGAAAAGCCCGAGGGCAAGATGATTGCAAAGATTGTCGAATTGCTCTGCGATGTTACCAAGCGGGTGACCGATATCGAGGAAACCACCATCGCCATCTCCGACGAGCTGGATGAAATCGAAGAAGACCTGGACGCTATCGAGGATTTCATCCTGGACGAAGAGGATGAGGACTACGACGAGGACTTCGATGACGAGGACGATGACGACGATTTCTACGATGATGATGACTTCGAGGATGAAAGCTTCGAATACGGCGACGAGGACAGCATCATCTACGAAGTCAAGTGCGCTTGCGGCGAAGTGATTAACTTCGACGAGGACGTGCTGGAGGAAGGCTCTATGATTTGCCCCAACTGCGGTGAAACTCTGGAGTTCTCCGTGGAAGAGGACGAAGACGAGGAAGAAATGCCCTTCTAATCGAATAAAACTTGAAGGCAGGCACGATTTCCATCGTGCCTGCCTTTCGCTTTTTATGCAAAAAGGCCCCCTTGTAAAGGGGGCTGTCAGCGAAGCTGACTGGGGGATTCGAAACCCTCCGTTTTCGCCTTGCGGCGAATCTACCTCCCTTTACAAGGGAGGCTTAAACTGTGGCAATCAGTGCACCCAAAGGATATTTACTGACTGCCACGGGTCTAATGACCCTCGCAGTGACTGTGTTGTTCGATACATCTTCCGTTTTCCTTCGTCATTGCGAGGCTTGCTACGCAAGCCGTGGCAATCAGTACTTGTTTTCCTACAACTCCGTCCCCTGTGTTACATCTACACACTAGCTGGTTCTTTTATATTGTCAATTGATATATTTAACCTTTCGGTGTTTCTAATTATAAACACTCTTTTTCTGATATTATCATAACTATTTTCTTCAGAAGTAATGCCAATCTTTGTAAGAAAGTCATCTTTTTTATCGCTTACATAGTCCAAAATATCTTCAGGAATAATGTCACGAATGCTCTCATCACTTGACCTCGTAAATAGCACAATTTGGCAGGTTGTATCACTTTCCAATTTTTTCTTGATTGCTTGCCACCAGCTTTTATCACTTTCGCCATATGATAATCCATAGAAAAACAAGTAGTCACTATTTCGAATTGTTCCTATTGCCAAATCATGCTCATTCCGTCCAAGTTCATCATTTACAATAGGCTTTACAAGTGTTCTCCTGAGTTTTGTGAAATTTGTAATTTGCGCAGTGTTCAACTGATCTAAGTTATCAACGCCCATTATCAAGTTTGAATCTAGTGTTCCATGCACATGGTAGATCGCCCCCAGTTGCGTATTGTAGCCGTTTTGTGTATCTATTATGGAATTTCTCCCGCCTAACACCTTGATAAGCCTGTCAATTGCATCTGTATAGTTGAAGGAAATGAAATTAATCTTTGTATTATTCACCCAACGTCTACTATCCAAAGACAGATTTTCTGTTCGCAGCATAATGTCTTTGGCAGATTTAAGTAAGAACGCTTTGAAGGAATCTGACACATCTGGAATTTCTACAATGTTATATCTCAGATTTTCAAGTGTAAGGTATTCCGATAGCCGCAGTTTGAAATCGCGAATGTTCTTGAAATATATATTAATATTTTCATCCGAAAAGTTACCGAGATATTGCCCCATTGCAATTTCTGCATCAGACCACCACTGGCTCTTTTCATCCTTCAAGTATTCTCGAAATTGTGCAACATCCGGATCATCTGTTTGTTGAGCGACATACCAATCCAAAAAAGACTTGTAACCAGTTTTCATACCCAATTGCAAATCAAAGCCATTGCCTAGCAAAAAGGTAATGTTCATATCTCTATCCTCACCTTTCTGTTATTTCTTGATACATTTTCATAAGTTCGGCGACGCATTCGGTTTCGGTGTTGAGTTTGCCCCAGAAACCGTAAGCTTGCATAACAGCCTTGTCGTTCTGTTGGTGTGCCTTACGGAGTTCAGGGGGCATTAAAACCTCGTCATAAAGGTCTGCAAGACTACAATCGGGGTACAAAGCTCTGGCATCCAAAATAGCTTGTGCGGTTTGCTCAATCCTTGCTTTTTGTTCATCAGTAGGTGTGGGCCAAGGGAAACAGTTATAGACGATTTCCTTGGAATATCGATAATCGCTCTTTAACCGACCACAAGTTGTCCTCATCCATGCGTTGTGAACATTGGACATCAAAACACCAAACTGGAACAGAGTTGCATCGGGGATAATAAAAACAGCATTACTCGCAACCACATCTGGGCCAACAAATCCCAACGGAATATATCTTCTGGAAGATGAACTATGTGCAGGTATGATGATATATGGCTTTCCGTCTGGCTGGGTTATTTGGGCAAACAAAGTCGGTGTTGCTGCAAATTTTCGAATTGCAGCGGCAACACTATTGTTTCGCATTTCCTGACATTGTGCAACTCTATCCATAACCATAGGCATAGCTTTAATTTCTTTAGGATTTGCACCCTTGAGCCACAGGCAATAACGATTTTGGTTATGTAAAAACTCGACAGCACCTACATAGCGCCGTATGTATTTTTGAGCAGAGGGCTCCTTGGAAATAAAGTCCTCGTATTCATCATTCTCGATAATGAGATTTCCACCGTCAGCGGGTTTATTGCCATAAACCATCGCAGGAACTGAAGCAAATGGTTTTCTCTGAGCAAAAACGATAACATTATCTCCATCCAGCAAATACGGATTTATATTATCCACTGCCTGCTTTTGATTCGCATTAAAGATAATCTTTTGGCTACGCTTAAACAGTGCGAAACCTACAATGATACAATGAACAGCGGCTTTTGTTTTAGCCTCACTCGACCATACAAAGGTTCGATGTGCAAAGTTAATCACAAGGTTTTCTGCAAGAAGTTTAGTCCAAAGAACAGGGACAATTTCTCCTTGGCAAATCGAATTTGTAGAAACAAACGCACACTCAATTTTTGTTCCTGCCATATATTTGACAGCTTTCATATACCAACAAGCAACATAGTCAACATTTTTGGTGCCAGGGAAAATTAAATCCACATCATCTTTTTGGCTCTTATTCATCATAGAGAATCCAACAAACGGAGGGTTACCCATGATGTAATTCAGTTTATTCTTGGGTACAACAGTTTCCCAGTCGATCTGAAGGGCATTACCCTCCACAATGTTTGCATAACTGGTCAGGGGTAAGAAATCCAGGTGCATACGGACGATTTCTTCCGTTTCTTTCATCATCTGGCTTTCTGCAATCCACAGGGCTGTCTTGGCAACAGTTACGGCAAAGTCGTTAATCTCAATGCCATAGAATTGTCCGATTGATACCTGAATGGGATTAAAGTCCGCAGTATCACCCATAACAATCTGGTCACCCAGTCGCAGTGCAACTGCCTTATTCTCCAAACGCCGCAGGGAGAGGTAAGTCTCCGTCAGGAAGTTACCGGAACCGCAAGCTGGGTCTAAGAAAGTCAAGGATGATAATTTCTTTTGATAGTCTGCCAGCTTCAAATCCCGTGTCTTTTTCACAGGGATTGCAGCGATTTCGTCCAACTCAGCGGCAAGGGCATCATAGAAAAGCGGGTCAATAACCTTGTGTATATTCGCGATGCTGGTATAATGCATACCACCGCTGCGGCGGGTTTCGGGGTTCAGAGTGCTTTCAAACACTGCACCGAAGATAGTGGGAGAAATGCTGCTCCAGTTAAAGTCCTCACTGGCTCTTGTCAATAGCAAGTCGATAATTTCTTCTGTAAAACGGGGAATGATAAGTTCTTCGTCAGCAAACAAACCACCATTGACATAAGGGAAAGCCGCCAAATCTTCGTCCATATAGGGGTCTCTGTCGGCTACCTTGGTATCCAGAACCTTAAAAAGGTCAATGAGCGCCTTGCGGATATTTTTGGCTTGGAAGCCCTTCAAATAATCGTGGAACATTGTGTGGCTACCAAAAATGCCGGCATCTTCCGCATACAGGCAGAACACCAACCGCACACAAAGCATATTCAGACTTTTGAGCTCGGCTTCGCTGGCAGGAGAATTATATTGCTTTAAAAGAGCATCATAGAGCTTTCCCACAAGATCACCGGCTTGCAGGGAGATTTCCATTTCCTTTTGGATTCTCTCGTTGCCCTTGTCCACCAAAAACTGAAGGCGGGTATATTCCTTTTCCAAATCCTCCAACTTAATGATTTCGGGGGTGTCATTGGGGCGGTTCATATCGTGGATGTGGAATTCCTTGAAATTACACACAACAATCCAGCGTGGATTCATATCGTGAGGCAAATAGCCTGCGTAACGGCGAGCCTGCTGGAATGGGGTCAGCATAGAGCCGTCGGATTGCTTGTAGCCCCTGGTCAGGTCAATATCCGCACCCTTTTGCTCAATCAGGACATGGGTGCTTTTAATATAACCGTCAATGAAGCTGGTATGGTCCAGCTTGACACGAACCTCAAATTCAATGGCACCCGTTGCCTGATCTACTCCAAAAACATTCTGAAGCAAATCAATCCAAAACCGTTGGGTTTCCTGTTTTTCGTCACCGTGGCCTACCCAATTCTTTATGAATTGCTTAGCCGCAACTTTCTGTTGAATATCTGTCATCGTAATTACCTCCATTATGTGAGGATGTTTTTCTCCATTTTATCATATCAACATAAAAAGGTGAAGAAAAAGTTTTCCGAAAAGGTATAAATGAACGCCCCAATTTCTCTGCCGATAAAAACTTCTAAACATAATATAATCTCCGCCTAAAAAGGCGGAGATTATAACTATTGCTTTAACCTTGGCGCATGATGCGCTTTTTGGCGATATTGATGGGACCTTCATTCATGGTGTTGATCCAGCCCAGGCTCTTGCCGCAGCCGTAAGCCACGCAGCAGGCAGGGTCATCTGCCACCCGGCAGGCGATACCGGTACGCTCTGTAAGCAGCTGCTCCATACCGGCAATCTGGGCGCCACCGCCGGTGATGGTGATGCCGTTTTCGGCAATGTCACCCACCAGCTCCGCAGAGGTGTCCTCCAGGACGCTGACTACTTCGTCAGCCAGCTGCTTGGCAGGGCGGCGCAGAGCATCGTTGTAAATCTCCGAAGCCAGCAAATTGATTTGCCGGGGGAGAGAGCTTTTGGCATCCCGACCCTTTACGATGATACCGGCATCGTTCTGGGGCGGATAGACGCAGCCGATCTGGATTTTGATATCCTCGGCAGTGTTCTGCCCAATCACTACACCGTACTGGCGGCGCACGTACCGGGCAATCGCCTCGTCAAAGGCAATGCCGGCAATTTTGGTAGAGGTGGAAGCGGCAATGCCGTTCATAGTCAGTACAGCAATGTCTGTGGTGCCGCCGCCAACGTCCACAACCATATGTCCCTTGGGTCCGCTGATATCCAGACCCGCACCCAAAGCCGCAGCCAGGGGCTCTTCAATCAGGTACACACGGCGGGCGCCGGCTTCGATAGCCGCATTGATGACATTTCGCTCCTCAATCTGCGTCACACCGCTGGGCACGCTGATAACCACACGGGGCTTGGGATTAAACAGGGAGCTTTTGATAGCCTTGCGGAAAAGCTCCTGGAGCATTTTCACTGTCATATCGTGGTCGGAAATCACACCGTCCCGCAACGGCTGCATAGCTACCACATTTCCGGGGGTTCTGCCCAGCATATTCCGGGCGGCGGCACCCACCTGAAGAATACGTCCGCTGTTTTTGTCCACAGCCACAACCGACGGCTCCCGAACTACCACACCGGCATTTTCCACGCTGATGAGCACATTGGAGGTTCCCAGGTCAATGCCAAGGTCGGTGGAGAAAAAATTGAAACCCATAGTTTGTCACCTACATCATTTCTAGTCATTTTGCGCCGCAGCAACAGCGGCGAGGAATACTTGCTTAGCACCGGCAGTTAAGAGGGTTTTGGCGCATTCCGAGGCGGTGGCGCCGGTGGTTACCACATCGTCTATCAATAAAATGGTTTTGCCCCGCAGCAGCGTAAGGTCCGTAGCCCGGTAAGCGCCCAGCACATTTGCCCGACGTTCCGCAGCCTTGCGAATGCCGGATTGGGGCGGTGTGTGGCGAACCTTTCTTAGCAGCTTTTTGCAGGGGATGCCCAATTCCTTGGACAAGGCATAGGCCACCAAGGAAGCCTGATCATAGCCACGCTTCCATCTTCTGCGGAAGGAAACCGGTACCCAGGTAATGAAGTCCGCTTCTGCACAGGGGCTGCTTTGCAGCTTCATGCCTAACAGCCGACTGTATGCATCGGCATGGGTCCGGCGACCGCCAAACTTGAATTTGTGGATACTGGTTTTCACCGTGTCCTTATAATACCACAAAGCTGTCCATTGTGCAACAAAAGGAATCTTGCTTTTTGGTCTGCAAAAAACCGGAGCATTTTCCCGGCAGCTGTGACAAAGGTCGGTTTCCTGACGGGAGAGGAATTTCTTGCATAAAACGCACTTGGGCGGAAACAGCAACCGAAACATTTCAAGCGTCCTTTCCCTGAAGCCGCAGCTTCAGTCCGGTATAGCGGCGCCCGATTTTGGCGTTTTGGGTCATGACGGCAACGGTTTCTTCCCGTCCCACAATAATCAGAAGCTCCTTGGCACGGGTAACAGCGGTGTATAAAAGGCTGCGGTTGAGCAGATATCCGGAACCGTTCCAGGCAGACAGAACAACTGCCCGGTACTCACTGCCCTGACTTTTATGTACAGTCATTGCGTAAGCAGGCTCCAGCTCTCCCAGCTGGGAGAATTCGTATTCTACTTCCCGGTCATCAAAAAGAACAGTCAATACTTCATTTCCCGGGTCAATACTGCGGATAATACCCACGTCTCCGTTGAATACCCCGGAACCGACCAGACTGCCGTCTGTTTTCTTCCAAAGGATGTCATAGTTATTTTTAATCTGCATAACCCGGTCACCCTCCCGGAAGCAGAACTCTCCGTAAAGCCGTTCTTTTTTGTTGGGCGCAGGGGGGTTCAGGCAGCTTTGCAGAAGCTTATTCAGGGCAACGGTTCCGGCGGCGCCCTTCTTGGTGGGGGAGAGCACCTGAATTTGGTCCGCTGGGATGCCCATATTTTTGGGAAGTCTCGTGGCGCAAAGGGCGGCAATGGTCTGTCCTACAGCATCTTCACTTCTTGCAGGCAAAAAGAAAAAGTCGTTTTTCACATCCCTGAGCTCCGGCAAAACACCCTGATTGATTCTGTGGGCGTTGACCACAATCAGGCTTTCCTGTGCCTGACGGAAAATCTCGGTCAGGCACACGCTGGGCAGGGCTTTGCTGCGCAGCATATCCTTAAAAGGAAAGCCGGGACCCACCGGCGGCAGCTGGTCCGGGTCGCCAACCAGTATCAGCCTTGCGTTTTGGGGCACTGCCTGCAAAAGACTGTGCAAAAGCCCCACATCCACCATAGACATCTCGTCGATGATGACAGCCTCTGCTTTCAGAGGGTTACTTTCATCCCGGGCGAAAAACATTTTCCCGGTGTGGGGGTCAATGCCTGCCTCCAAAAGCCGGTGAATGGTGGATGCCTCTCTGCCGGTGACCTCCGTCATACGCTTGGCGGCACGACCGGTGGGGGCAGCCAAAACGCAATCAATTCCCAGCGCATCATACAGCGCCAGAATGCCGTTGACAATGGTGGTTTTTCCGGTGCCGGGACCGCCTGTTATCAGCAAAAGCCCGGTGGTGGCGGCTTCAAAAATCGCCTGTGTTTGCTGTGGAGAGTAGCAAACACCGCTGCTTTTGGCAATGCGTGCCACCAGCTTGTCCAGCTGCACCGGTGAGGGGTATGTGGTTGCTGCGTGGTTCAAAAGACATTGGGTGCTGTAAACCTCCGCTTCGAACATCCCGGGTAAGTAGGCGATTTCTGTATCGGCAAGCATATCGCAAACCAGCCGTCCAAACTCCACCAGCCGGGTTACCCCTTGGGAAATCACATCTTCCCCAATGTTTAAAAGCTGCGCCGTGGCCGGTATCAGCTTGCCCAGAGGCAGAAAGCTGTGTCCTGCCAGAAGATTGTATCGTAGTTCAAATAAAATGCCTGCCTCCACACGCCGGGGGTCGTCACCGGAAACACCCATCTCTATGGCGAATTGGTCTACCGCACCAAAGGGCGCTTCCAATTCCTCGTCCATTAAAAGATAGGGGTCGTCATATAATAAATCCAGCGTAGAGGGACCGTAGAGCTTATAGCACTTTACTGCCAGCTCTGCCGGGAGCCGGTGGGCAGTAAAAAACTCTATCAGGTTGCGAATGCCCACCTGGGTAACGAATTCTTCCCCCATAGCCTTTGCCTTGGCAGGGGAGATGCCGGGGACCTCCGCCAGACGGTGAGGCTCCTGCTCCATAATCTGCAGCGTGCTCTCGCCAAAGTGCGCCACAATCCGGGAGGCGATTTTCGGACCAATTCCCTTAATCACACGGCTTGACAGGTAGCCGATAATGTCCGCCTTTGTCTGGGGCATCATCCGTTCCAGAAATTCTGCCTCAAATTGCTTGCCGTAATTGGAGTGATTACCCCATTTGCCGGTAACCATCAGCTGTTCGCCCACCACCGGCAGGGGAATGGTGCCTACCACTGTCACAGTCTGTCCGTCCTGACAGCCCAGCCGCAATACGGCATAGCCGTTTTCATAATTCTCATATACCACAGCGCTGATAACGCCTTGCAAAATCTCAGGCTCCATATCCGAAAATCCGTCCTTTCTTCTTATAGTTTACTATATTTCCGGTCAAAAGGAAAGACTTTTTTCCTGCACCTTGGGCAAGCTATGTAAAGATTATGTAAAGACTGTAAGTTTTTCTTGCATTAAGCTCGGATATACTGTAAAATGTAGGATAATAGGCAGAAAGGGGCAGCCGGAATGAAAAATGTAAAAATGTTCGTATGGCTGACCCAATTGGGTTTAAGTGTGGCGCTGCCGCCCTTGGGGTTTGTTTATCTGGCAGTGCGTCTGCGTGAAAGGTTTGCTTTGGGGAACTGGGTGATTTTTGCCGGAATTGCTCTGGGTATCCTCTGCGCCATAGATGGACTGCGCAGCAGTCTGAAGGCTATGGAAAAAATGAGTGAGCCTAAGGACAAGCCCCAGCTGCCGGTTTCCTTTAATGACCACGATTAGAAAGGAAATGTTTATGCAGTCCCGGAAAATTGTATTTCAGCAAACAGCTGTTGTCCTGATTGGTCAGGTGCTTTGTGTGGCAGCGATGTTTGGTATCTATGCTCTGCTGGGATATTTTTCCCAAAAGGTGCTTTTAGGCGGAATTGTGGGTGCTGTGCTGGCAAGCTTGAACTTCTTCTTTATGGCAGTGGGTACATCCATAGCTGCAGATAAAGCCGAGAGTCAGGACGTAAAAGGCGGCAAGGCGGTTTTGCAAATCTCTATGCTGGTTCGGTATGCAATTTTGTTTATTACTTTGTTTGCTTTCGGTAAAAGCGGCTTGTGTGATTTGCTTGCGCTGGCGCTGCCGCTGGTATTTGTCAGACCTGTTTTGACCTTTGGAGAATTTTTTCGCAAGAAAGGGGATGAAAAGTCGTGAATGTGGAAGTAACCGGTGCGTATATTTACTTTACCATCCCGATTTTTGGCGGAATTCCCGTGACCCAGACTGCGCTGTCTGTGCTGCTGGTTACCCTGCTTTTAGGCTTTGGCTCCTGGTTTTTGGGACGTGGGCTTACCAAGCGTCCGGGCAAGCTGCAGGTGCTGACGGAAAAGGGTGTGATGCTGCTGCACGGTATGGTGACAGACACCATGGGACAGCACAATGCCCATTGGACACCCTATATCGGCACGATTTTCCTGTCGTCCATTTGCGGCTCGCTGATTGGCTTGACCGGCTTTCTGCGTTCATCCACGGCAGACTTAAGCGTGCCGCTGACCTGGGCAGTGATGACCACCGCTATCATTTGGTACCAAAACATCAAGCATAACGGTTTCCTGGGGTGGCTGAAGGGTTTTACCGAACCGGTTGTGGTGATGACCCCAATGAACATTGTGTCGGAAATTGCCCAGCCTGTTTCTATGGCATTTCGTCATTTCGGCAATGTGGCAGGCGGCGGTGTGATTACGATGATTTTGTATACCGCCCTGAGCATGGTATCCAGCCTGGTGATTGGTCTGGTTTCCAAAACCGTTGCGGTTCCCATTGTGGTGGCAGTTTTGGGCGTTACCCTGTTTGTCTGGGGCAGAAAAACAAAAAAGACAGCCCGTAGAATTTTTGGAATTGCCTTTGGGGTAATCGGTCTTTTGGGCTTACTGGAAAAGCTGGGAATTTTAAAAAATGTACCTATCTTCCAGTTCGGTATCCCGGCGGTGCTGTCCGTGTATTTTGACTTGTTCTCCGGCTTTGTTCAGGCCTTTGTATTCAGCCTTTTGAGTATGGTCTACATTGCAGGAGCTTGTCCGCCCCCTGTGGAAGCGGAAAATTAAGAAAGATTATTAAAATTTGGAGGAACAAATTATGGAACATGCAATTATTAAAGCTGCCTGTGCAATCGGTGCCGGTCTGTGTATGGGTATCGGCGCAATCGGTCCTGCTCTCGGTGAAGGTAATGCCGTCGGCAAGGCGCTGGAGGGTATCGCCCGTCAGCCTGAGGCTGCCAGCGACCTGCGTACCAATATGATTTTGGGCTGCGCCATTACGGAAACCACCGGTATTTATGCGTTGCTGATTTCCTTTTTGATTTTGTTTGCCGTGAACTAAGCTTCTTTCTGCGAATATACGAAAGGAGCGAGGTAAGTGGGATTTGAAGAATTACTGGGCGTAAACCCCTGGACAGCCGCTTTTACGCTGGCAAATACCATCGCTTTGTTTCTGGTGATGAAAAAGTTTCTGTTCAAGCCTGTTATGAAGGTCATAGAGGACCGGCAGCAGGAAATTGACGAAATGTACTCTCAGGCAGGATCGGCAAAGGAAAATGCCGCTGCTTTGGAAGAAACCTACAAGCAGAAGCTTTCTCAGGCCACCCAAACCGGCGAGAGAATTGTCAAAGAGGCAACTGCCCGGGGACAGGCTCGCCAGGAAGAGATGATCCGTCAGGCAAATGAGGAAGCCAATGCCATCCGCGCCAAGGCGGAGGCGGATATCGCCCGGGAAAAGAAGAAAGCCCTGAACGATGCCAAGGATGAATTGGCAGGTCTGGCAGTGGACATCGCCGGCAAGGTGGTGGGTCATAGCTTGACAGACAGTGACCAGACAGTTCTTGTGGACCGTTTCATTGAAGAATTGGGTGAAAGCCAATGACAGAGGTGGGATTAAACTACGGTCAGGCGCTATATGCCCTTGCAAAGGATGAGGGACTGTCCGAAGAAATCTTGGCGCAGCTGAAGGTGCTGCAGCAGAGCTTTTCTCAGGAGCCGGACTTTCTTCGGCTGCTGTCTGCCCCGGATTTAGGGAAGCAGGAGCGCTGCCAAATTCTGGAGGATTGCCTTCGGGATAAGGTGCATCCCTATGTGCTGAATTTTTTGAAAATTCTTACGGAAAAAGGCTGCGTAAAAGCTTTTGACAGCTGCTTGAAGGTCTACATTGCGCAATACAATCAGGACAACGGCATTCTTCCTGTTCTGGCGGTGACTGCAGTGGCACTGACAGCGGACCAGCAAAAGCGTTTACAGGAAAAGCTGCAGCAGGTTACAAAGAAAACTGTGCAGCTACAAAACCGGGTAGAGCCCGGGTGTCTTGGCGGTGTGCGTCTGGACTTTGATGGCAAGCGTGTGGATGGAACGGTGAAAAACCGTCTGGAAGCCCTGCGCAGCCAGTTAAATAATACGGTGCTTTGAAAGCAGGTACACTATGGAATTACGACCGGAAGAGCTGACGAAAATCATTCGTCAGAAAATTAAAAATTATGAAGCCAAGCTGGAGACCAGTGAGACAGGTGTGGTCATTCTTGTGGGTGACGGCATTGCCAAGGTTTCCGGTCTGGATAACTGTATGGCGGGAGAGCTGGTGGAATTTTCCAACGGCGCTTACGGTATGGCGCAGAATTTGGAGGAGGACACAGTTTCTCTGGTGATTTTGGGCACGGACAGCGGCATCCGGGAGGGTGACAGCGTAAAGCGCACCGGACGGGTGGTATCTGTGCCGGTGGGTGAGAGCCTTGTAGGACGTGTTGTGAGTGCCTTGGGCGAGCCTATCGACGGAAAGGGTAGCATTGAGGCTGCCGCCTACCACCCCATTGAAGCCCCGGCACCCGGCATTATTGACCGGGAACCTGTCAATGAGCCCTTGCAGACCGGCATTAAGGCGATTGATTCGATGATTCCCATTGGAAAAGGTCAGCGTGAGCTGATTATCGGTGACCGCCAGACCGGCAAGACCACCATTGCCACCGACACCATCCTGAATCAAAAGGGCAAGGATGTAATTTGTATCTATGTGGCAATCGGTCAGAAACGTTCCACAGTTGCGCAGATTGTGGAGGACTTGACCATTGGCGGCGCGATGGATTACACCATTGTGGTCTCCGCAACAGCCTCTGAGCTTGCGCCTATGCAGTATATTGCGCCCTATACCGGTTGCACCATGGGCGAATACTTTATGCGCCAGGGCAAGGATGTGCTGGTGATTTACGATGATTTGAGTAAGCACGCAGTTGCCTACCGTGCTATTTCTCTTTTGATCAGACGTCCCCCCGGACGGGAGGCCTATCCCGGCGATGTGTTTTATTTGCACAGCCGTCTGTTGGAGCGTGCTGCGCATCTGTCTCAGGCAAACGGTGGCGGCAGCTTAACGGCGCTTCCCATTATTGAGACCCAGGCGGGCGATGTTTCTGCCTACATTCCCACGAACGTTATTTCCATCACCGACGGTCAGATTTTCCTGGAGTCGGAGCTGTTCAATGCAGGTGTTATGCCGGCGGTAAACCCGGGTATTTCTGTGTCCCGTGTTGGCGGCGCTGCGCAAATTAAGGCGATGAAGAAGGTATCCGGCTCTTTGAAGCTGCTGTATTCCCAGTACCGGGAGCTGCAAAGCTTTGCCCAGTTCGGTTCGGATTTGGACGGGGATACCAAGGCGCGTCTTGCCTTAGGTGAACGGATTGTAGAAGTGCTGAAGCAGAAGAATAAGGCGCCTGTGGAGGCGGCGCATCAGGTTTGCATTATTTATGCGGTGGTTAACGGCTACTTGAAGGATATTGCGGTATCCCGGATTCCGGAATTTGAGCTGCGCCTGCAGGAGTTTATGGACAACCGCTACGAAGCTGTCCTGACCCAAATCCGCACCACCGGTAAGCTGGAGGAGACTACAGAGCAGATGCTGAAAACTGCCCTGACACAGCTTCTTGAGGAGTTCTGAAAGGAGAACGAAAGCCTATGGCTGGCGTTTCAACAAAGGAAATAAAAAATCGCATCCGCAGTATGCAGGCGACCCGCCAGATTACCAAGGCGATGGAAATGGTGGCGGCCTCCAAGCTGCGCCGCGCCCAGAGTCAGGTGCTTTCCGCCCGTCCTTATTTTGAGGCTCTGTACGGCACCATCCACGATATTGTGGATGCCAACAGTGATTTTGCCTCCCCCTATTTGCAGAAAAGGGACGGAAACAAAGTGCTCTATGTGGTAATTGCCGGTGACAGAGGCTTGGCCGGCGGCTACAACAGCAATGTTTTTAAGCTGGTTATGGCTGAGCTGGCGGGCAAGGAGGCGACTGTGTTGCCTGTGGGTAAAAAGGCAGTTGAATTTTTCAAAAGCCGGAACGTGAATACCCTGGCAGTTCATTATGGCGATGCCGCAAATGTATCGCTGGGTGATTGCTTTACGGTTGCCAAGCTGTTAAGCAAAGCGTTTTTAAAGGGCGGGTATGATGAAATTTATGTGGCATACACCAGCTTTGTTTCTGTGCTCACCCAAACACCTGCTGTATTACGCTTGCTGCCGCTTATTCGGCAGGAAACCGGTAAGGAGGGCGAGCGGGTCAGTGATATTCTTTATGAGCCGGACAGTGTCCGGGTCTTTGAGGAGATCATTCCGGAATATCTGGGTGGAATGCTTTACGGCGCCCTTTGCGAAAGCCGTGCGGCAGAGCAGGCAGCCCGGCGAACAGCAATGGATTCTGCTACGTCCAATGCGGACGAGATGATAGATAAATTGAGCCTGGAATTTAACCGGGCACGGCAAGCGGCAATCACCCAGGAGATTACCGAGATTATTGCCGGTTCTTAGAAGCGGAGGAGAATAGATTCCTATGAACAAATTAAAAGGAACCCTCACCCAAATTATGGGACCTGTTTTGGATATTCGCTTTCCTGAGGGGAATTTGCCTGAGCTACTCAATGCCATCGAAGTGCCCCACGGCGAAAATACTGTGGTGGCGGAGGTAGCCCAGCACATCGGTGACAATGTAGTGCGCTGTATTGCTATGAGCTCTACCGACGGCTTGCACCGTGGTATGGACGCTTTTGATACCGGCGCTGCTATCAGTGTTCCGGTGGGAGAAGCCTGCCTGGGCAGAGTGTTTAATCTGCTGGGGCAGACTATCGATGAGGGCGCTCAGGTGGAGGATGCGGAACGTTGGCCCATTCACCGCAGCGCTCCGTCTTATGACGAGCAGGAGCCGGCAACGGAAATTCTGGAAACCGGCATTAAGGTCGTGGACCTGATTTGCCCATATGCCAAGGGTGGTAAGATTGGCTTGTTCGGCGGCGCCGGTGTGGGAAAAACCGTGCTGATTATGGAGCTTATCAACAACGTGGCAAAGGCCCACGGCGGTATTTCTGTGTTTACCGGTGTGGGTGAGCGTACCCGTGAGGGTAATGACCTGTATCGGGAGATGAAGGAATCCGGCGTTATCAATAAAACCGCCATGGTTTACGGCCAGATGAACGAGCCCCCCGGAGCCCGTATGCGGGTAGGCCTTTCCGGTCTTACAATGGCGGAGTACTTCCGGGATGTGAAGCATCAGGACGTGCTACTCTTTATCGACAATATTTACCGTTTTACCCAGGCTGGCTCTGAGGTGTCTGCCCTTTTGGGCCGTATGCCCTCTGCCGTTGGCTACCAGCCCACCCTGGCAACAGAAATGGGCGCATTGCAGGAGCGTATTACCTCCACCAAAAACGGCTCCATTACCTCTGTGCAGGCGGTTTATGTTCCGGCGGACGACCTGACAGACCCGGCCCCTGCCACTACCTTTGCCCACTTGGATGCAACCACCGTTCTGGACCGTGGCATTGCTTCTTTGGGTATCTACCCGGCAGTGGACCCCCTGGACAGCACCTCCCGGATTCTCAGCCCCGATGTGGTGGGGCAGGAGCATTATGAAACTGCCCGGGCGGTACAGCGTATTTTGCAGCGGTATAAGGAGCTGCAGGATATTATTGCCATTATGGGTATGGACGAGTTGTCCGAAGAGGATAAGCAAACGGTGAACCGTGCCCGAAAAGTCCAGCGGTTCTTGTCCCAGCCCTTTGAGGTTGCCGAACAATTTACCGGTTATCAGGGAAAGTACGTGCCTTTGCAGGAAACCATCCGTGGTTTTAAGGAAATCATTGAGGGAAAGCACGATGATATCCCCGAGTCATACTTCCTCTTTGTGGGTGGTATTGACGAGGTTGTGGAGAAATTCAGAGGTGCGGGCAAATGACACCCTTTTCCTTAAAAATTGTTACCCCGGACGGTGTGCGCTATGATGGACAGGCAGAGGAGCTGGTGGTAAGAACCACCACCGGAGATGTAGGCATCTTAGCCGGTCATATCAATTATGTAGCCCCTCTGGGCATGGGAGAAGCCGCTGTCCTTGTCGACGGACAAAAACGCTACGGCGCCTGTATCGGCGGTATGGTGTCCGTGGTAAACGGTGCGGTAACGCTGCTTCCCACCACCTTTGAATGGGCGGATGAAATTGACCCGGACCGGGTAGAAGTCTCCAGGGAAAAAGCAGAGGAAATTCTGCAAAACAACGCCTCCGGCACCACGGACATTTTGTTGGCAAAAGCCCGGCTGAAGCGTGCCCTGGTTCGCAAAAGCGTATATAGCAGAAAAAACCGGTAGGCTCAGCCTACCGGTTTTTTTAATGTATTCTTGGCAATATTTCTGTTTCGATTACATGCACCAATGCGTCCAGTTCATCTTGTGTAGTGTCCCGGCAAATGGATATCCGGAATGCGCCATCCATTACCTCCGGCGCAATCCCCATTGCTGTCAGGGTATGACTTCTGTGTCCCTTTGCGCAGGCAGAACCGGCAGAAACGTAGATACCCCGGTCCTGCAAAATGTTGATGCTGTTTTGGGTGGGGATTCCCGGAATGGCAACGGATAAAATGTGGGGTGCCTGATGGCAGCCGTTTATCTGCACACCGGGCAAAGCGGCGAGCTTTTCGGCAAGATAGTCAATGAGCGCTTTTTCCCGGATAATATCCTCACGGAAGGTAGCGGCAACAGCCTCACAGGCGGCGCCGAAGCCTATAATGGCAGGCATCGCCTCTGTACCGCTGCGGAAGCTGCTTTCCTGCCCGCCACCGTACAGATAGGGGGGGAAGGATTTCAGCCGGGGGCTGATATACAGTGCACCTGCGCCCTTGGCGCCGTGGACCTTGTGGGCGGAAATGGAAATCAAATCTGCACCTAAGCTCTTGGCAGCAAAAGGAATTTTCAGAAAACCCTGCACTGCATCCGTATGGAAAATCGCATCCGGACACATCCGGTGGGTCAGCTTTGCCATTTTTTCGATAGGCATTACCGCACCGGTTTCGTTGTTAACCATCATCACGGAGACCAAAAAAGTATCCTTTCGCAGTGCGCCCTTCAGTGCCTCCGGTGTGATGTTGCCTTCGCTGTCCGGTTGCAAATAGGTTACTTCAAAGCCTTGCGCTTCCAGTTCCTTCAAGGTGTTCAGAACAGCGTGATGCTCCACAGCTGTGGAGATGATGTGCTTGTGCTTTTTGCCAAACCGCTTGGCAGCGCCAAACAGCGCCCAGTTGTCTGCTTCGGTACCACCGGAGGTAAAGAACACTCGGTCAGGCTCAGCGCCCAAGGCTTTGGCAACCTGACCTCTGGCAGTGCGCAAAGCCTTTGCTGCATCAAAGCCAAAGCTGTATAATGCGCTGGGATTTGCCCACAGCTGGGTTAATGCCAGCGCCATTGTATCCACTGCCTCTTTACAGGGCTTTGTGGTTGCGGAGTTGTCTAAATAAATCATAAAATCACTTTCCTACACAGAAACGTTCAAAAATTCTGGCGGTAATATCTTCCCGTACAGTGGCGCCGGTAACCTCACCCATGGCTTCCATTGCGTTTTCCACATCTGTCAGCACCGCATCCGGTGTAAAGCCGAGCTTCAGCCCCTGCAGAGCATTGCACAAGGCTTCGTGCGCCCGGTAAATGGCATCATACTGCCGCGGATTGGTCAGGATAGAACCGTCGCAGGGCACACCGCCTGCAAACATCTCATCAATCACATCTGCCAATAGCGTCAATCCGTCCCCGGACTTTGTGCAAACAGGGATGACGGTCATAAACGGCAAATCCGAGGGAACAACCCTATGCCCCAAATCGGATTTGTTAATCAGGGCAATTGCGTTTTTGGCATCCAGACAAATCTCCATGATTCGCCGGTCTTCATCATCCAACGGCTGGGAGCCGTCACATACAAAAATCACAAGGTCCGCATTTTCTGCGGCAGCCCGGGAACGCTCCACACCCATGGCTTCGATTTTGTCGTCCGTTTGGCGGATGCCGGCAGTGTCAATCAGCCGCAGCCGGGTGCTGCCGACCAGCACCGTCTCTTCCACAGTGTCCCGGGTGGTACCGGCAATTTCCGTTACAATCACACGCTCGTAGCCAGCCAAAGCGTTCAACAGACTGGATTTGCCCACATTGGGCTTGCCCACAATTGCCGCAGAAACACCTTGCTTAAGGATTTGTCCTTGCCCATAGGTTTGCAGCAGGGTATACAAGGTCTTGGCATTTGCTTTCAGGCTTTCTTCATAAGCGCTGAGGCCAAAATCTTCAATGTCCTCATCCGGATAGTCCAGAACAGCGTGGAAATGACTGCAAATATCGGTCAGTTTGTCGTAAACGGGGGAGAGCTTTCTTTGGAGCGCACCACCCACCTGACCGGCAGCGTTGGCAGCGGCATCCGCAGTTTCGGCCTCAATCAAATCAATCACTGCTTCTGCCTGGGTTAATTGCAGCTGTCCGTTTAAAAAGGCACGCTTGGTAAATTCACCACGCTGGGCAGGTCGTGCGCCAGCCTGAAACAATGCCTCCAGACCTGCGGCGAGAACGGCAGGGGAGCCGTGGCATTGGATTTCCACCGTATCTTCCCCGGTGTAGCTGTGCGGTCCCCGGGTGTATACCGCCAGGCACTGGTCAATGATGCGTCCCTGCTTGTCCAGCAAGGTACCCAAAACCAGCTTCCGGTTAGGAGCGTCCTGCAAGGGTACTCCGTTGTTCAGCGTAAAAACCTTACCCGCAACCTCTGCGCATCCGTCACCGGATAAGCGCAAAATGCCGATGGCACTTACCTGATTGCCGGTGGATACGGCGGCGATTACATGAGACATAGCCTTCACCCCTTCACACAATTTGCAACATTATACCATTATAGTATAGAAAAAGCAAATAAAACCGCATAACAATTCTTGCCTTTGGTTACAATATTCCGGAGGTGAGCCTATGAAAAAGCAAACTTACCCGGGACCGATGACCGATAGCGCCATTGGCGATATCTTCCGGGATGCGGGGGATTTTGTCCGCCGACAGCTTCGCTGCGGCGAATTTACGCTGTATGCCTATGCCATTGACGGGCTGGTGGCAGCCGCTTACGTATCCGACTATGTTATCAAACCCATTGTTCAGCAGCTTTCGGGTGCTTCTATGGACCAGCTTTACACCCATGCGATGGAGGGGGCGGTTTACAATGTGGTAGCTTCGCCCTGTGAGGATTTGGATGATGTGGCGCTGAAGCTGGTCAATGGCTTTTGCGTTATTCTATTTCCGGGTACAGGTGCGATTGCCTTCGAGGTAAAAACCCCTGACAAGCGTGGTCCCTCCGCTCCGGAGGTTGAAAATACAGTCAAGGGCGCAAAGGATGCCTTTGTGGAAACCATTCGCTCCAACACAAGCTACATTCGCAGGCACCTGCGCAGTCCGGATCTGCGGCTTTATGAGACTCAGGTGGGAAAGCGGTCGCTGACCAATGTGAGTATAGTTTGGCTGGAGGGTATCACCAATCCGGAGCTTGTGGATAAGATGAAACAACGGGTGCGGGAAATTGACATTGACGGAATGATTTCGCCCTCCTCGGTGGAGGAGTATGTTACCGGTTCCCGTTCCACAGCCTTTCCGTTGCTGCAATACACGGAACGTTCTGACCGGTTTTGCCAGGGTATCTTAGATGGCAGAGTGGGGCTGCTGGTTGACGGCCTTCCTTTAGGGTATTTGGCGCCGGCAGACCTGATGTACCTGATGGAAAGCCCGGAGGACAGAGGGCGGGACTATATCGGAGCGTCTGCGGTTCGTATTTTGCGCTATTTTTCGTTGCTTATCAGCCTGCTCCTTCCGGCGATTTATATCGCATTGGCAACCTTTCACCAAGCGGTTATACCGTTGCCGCTATTGCGTTCTATCATTGCAAGCAAGCAGTCAGTGCCTTTTTCCACAACGGCAGAGGTGCTGGGGCTGTTGATTGCTTTTGAATTGCTGCAGGAATCCGGTATTCATCTGCCCCAGGCAATCGGTCAGTCGGTTTCGGTGGTTGGCGGTATTGTGGTGGGTACGGCAGCGGTGGAGGCAGGGTTGATTTCGCCGGTGGCACTGATTATGGTCTCCATTGCCGGTGTGTGCGGCTTTGTGCTGCCAAACCGGGATTTGGCAAATGCGGTCCGGGTCTGGCGGTTTCTGATTGCCTGTCTGGCAGCGGTATCGGGACTATACGGTGTAGCAGCCGGTGTGCTTATGCTGGTGGTACACTTGTCCGGATTGAAATGCCTGGGAATTGGATATTTGTCCTGCACCGGCTCTATTGTTAGAAATAAGCTGGTAAAGAATAAGCTCCGCACACCAAAGCTCAATCCGCAGGATAGGAGAAATCAAAAATGAGAAAGCTTGTATATGCCGCAATCTTGGGGTTGCTGTTTCTGGCGCCGGTAAAACGGCTGGATGTGGCAAATTTGCAGCCGGTACAAACGGTTGCCATCTACACGGAGCCCGGTTTTGTGGTGCTGGAGACCGATACCCATAATTTGGGGCGAGGCACTTCTGTGACGGAGGCTGTGGCGAATTTGGAAGAAAACACCCCTGGCGTCATATATTTGGATACTGCGGAGTACCTGCTGGTATCCAAGGATGCGGAAGCCTATGTGGATGCCCTGCGGGAATACCTGAGTCCCTCGGTAAAGGTCAGCTTATGGGTGGCAGGAAATGAAGTGGATATAGCGGCAAAATTCCTTGCGGAGGAAGATAATTTGCCCAAGCTGAAAAATTGGAAAAAATTTTAGAAAATCCGTAAAAATAGCTTGACAATTGGGTGTGTGTTTGATACTATAAGCGAGCGCTTCCGGCAGGGGGCGCAAAATACTGCCACAGCGGAAAGAAAAATGTTGAGAAAGCGTAAAAAAGTTCTTGACAAGGCATTGAAACTGTGATAGACTTAACAAGCTACCCACCTCTGGCGGGGAAGCGAACTGTACCTTGTAAATTGAATAACGCAAAGACGAACAAACACCTTGGACAATTGATGAATTGTTTAAGTTTCGAGAAATCGAATTTAAGCCAACGAAAATTCTTGAGTAAATTTGCTA
>JAFXAQ010000019.1 GCA_017516925.1 Oscillospiraceae bacterium
ATCACGGCCGTTGATGATGATGGAACCGGTGCCGTTCTCGTAAACACGAACACGGGCAACGGAGGACTTACGGCGGCCGGTGCCGTAGTTATACTTCTTCTTGCTCTCGTACATAATCGATTACCTCCAAATTACAGGGTCCAGGCTTCGGGCTTCTGCGCAGCGTGGGGATGCTCGTCACCCTTGTACAGGTGCAGACGGGTCAGGGAGTTGCGGCCAATGGAATTCTTGGGCAGCATACCCTTAACAGCCAGCTCGAAAGCGTAGTCAGAGCGGTTCTCCATCATAATACGAGCCTTGGTTTCCTTTAAACCGCCAATCCAACCGGAAACACGGTAGTAGGACTTCTGGTCCAGCTTCTTGCCGGTCAGAACAGCCTTGTCGGTGTTGATAACGATTACGTAATCGCCACAGTCCACGTTGGGGGTGAAGTCGGTCTTGTGCTTGCCGCGGAGCAGGTTAGCAACGGTGACAGCGGTACGGCCCAGGGGCTTACCGGCAGCATCGATAACGTACCACTTACGCTCGACGGTCTCCTTTTTGAGAAGTGTAGTAGACATTATGCGTTCCTCCAATAGGTAAAATATTTTGACAAATTTGACTGCAGGCATTACAATGTCTGCAAAACGCTTGATTATTAAACCACAAGTGGGCGGGATTGTCAACATCCTTTTGGATAATTTTTATAAAAACCGAAAAGAACTCCGGAAAACGCCTGAATTCTTTGAAATGCTCTTAAATGCTCACTTTCGATTTTACAAAAATGTAGGGGGAAATCTCTTGTGCAAAGACTGATTGGGTTGGTTCGTCGCTGTGTGGAGGACTACCGGATGATTGAATCCGGAGATAAGATTGGTGTCGGTGTGTCCGGCGGAAAGGATTCCCTGGCGCTTTTGGTTTTTTGGCAGAGCTTCGGAAATTCCACAGTGCCAGCTTTGAACTGGAAGCGATTACCGTAGATATGGGCTTGGGGATGGACTATTCCGGCATCGAAGCATTATGCCAAAAGCTGGATGTGCCGTTTACCCTGGTGAAGACGGAAATTGGTCCGGTGATTTTTGACTACCGCAAGGAAAAGAACCCCTGCTCTATGTGCTCTAAAATGCGCCGTGGAGCATTAAACCAGGCATTGCTGGACAAAGGACTTAACAAGCTTGCGCTGGGACATCACTATGACGACGCAGTGGAAACCTTTATGATGTCGCTTATATATGAGGGACGTATCAGCTGTTTTCAGCCGGTAACAAACTTGGACAGAACCGGCATTATTCAAATACGCCCTATGCTGTATATCCGTGAGCAGACGATTGATAACTTTGCCGGACGTATGAATTTGCCGGTACTGGAGAACCGCTGTCCTGTGGACAAGCAGACCAAGCGTGAGGAGATAAAAAAGCTGATTTATGACCTGTCAGCTACATATCCTGACCTGAAGGACCGGGTGTTTGGGGCAATGCAGCGCTTTCCGCTCCCGGAATGGGAACCCAAGGGTCGTTACAAGCCCCCAAAGGATGTATGATGCCGGAAGAACTGGGGAATACTGCCAAGGGAGGCGGTAGAAATGGTAAAAGGCATATCCCGGCAGGTGATTGTGGTGCAGTCCCCGGAACCGGAGTTGTTTGAACAGGCGATTTTTATTTTAAAGGACGGTCAGCCGAAGGTTTCGGATGAAACGCTGCTGAAGGAAGCGAAAAGCTTAATCAACCACGCAGGTGGCAGAAAACGGAAGAATTATCTTTACGGTCCTGTTTGGGCCTGCGGAGGTGCTTTGGCAACCAGCTTTTTGTGGCTGCTTTTCAGCATTATTTGACTTTGCAAGCCGCACTGTGTTATAATCCTCTCAATTTGGAGGTGATCGCAGTGCGGCTTGGCCATTTTGAATTGCATAATCCGTTGTTTTTAGGACCCATGGCGGGTGTAACAGACTGGGCGTTTCGCAACATTTGCGGGGAATTGGGTGCAGATGTGACAGTGACGGAAATGGTTTCCTCCAGAGCCTTGGTGTATCAGGATAAGAAAAGTCAGGCGCTTTTAAAGAAAAGTGGCGGCAGTCTATGCGGCGCACAGATTTTTGGAAATGACCCAGAAATTATGGCGCAGGCAGCATGCCTGGCGCTGGAGCATTCCGGTTGTGATTTTTTGGACATCAATATGGGCTGCCCTATGCCCAAAATTGCCAATTCCGGTGACGGCTGCGGTCTGATGCGCACCCCGGAGCTTGCAGGGGAGATTGTAAAGGCAGTTACAAAGGCGGTGAATGTTCCGGTGACGGTAAAATGCCGTCTTGGCTGGGATAAGGGCAATATCAACGTACTGGACTTTACCGCTCGAATGGAGGACTGCGGCGCAGCTTTGATTACGGTTCATGGACGTACCCGGAGTATGCTTTATTCCGGTACGGCGGATTGGGATATGATTGCAAAGGTAAAGCAGCAAAGAACGATTCCTGTTATCGCCAATGGTGATGTTATCAGTGGGGAGACGGCAGTGCGCTGCCTGAAATGGACCGGCGCTGACGGACTGATGATTGGAAGAGCCACCTTTGGAAATCCCTGGATTTTTTCAGAGGTGAAAGCGGCTTTGGCAGGGGAGTCTTACAAAAGACCGCCTCTTAGCCAGCGTGTCGATACTGCCATCCGGCAATTCGAGTTGGCATTGGAAGATAAAGGCGAGCACATTGCCTGCCTGGAAGCCAGAAAGCATTTTGCCTGGTATTTGCGGGGCGTTGCCTACAGCAATTACTATAAAGAACAAATATCCTCTATTCAGTCAATGGTGGATATTTATCGCATCGGAGACGGTGTTCGCCGTGACTTGAAATAATTTCATTGTATAAATAATCCACCTTTTCACAGTCTATAACCGAGGTGAGCGTGTGAGAAGGTGGATTATTATATTGCTGTTTGTAGGTCTGTTTGCGATGCCGGTACGTGGCGAGACAATTCGATGGGTGGATTTTGGTGTGCCGTATGAATCTCTGAAATACGCAATGAATGCAGATATTGACAGTTATGAAAAGGAAAAGCATATCAGCTGGATTGAAGTGCTGGCGCTGGCTGGCTGTCGAACCGGCGGTAAATGCGGCTTGTCTTCCGTTAAGAAGGCGGTAAAGGACTTGCAAGGAGATAAATCTCCGGAGGAGCTCCTTGGCAACTTATATAAATACTATAGTTATTATTATGAAGCCTTTAACGGCGCCTTGGGAGGGCTTTTGGGAAACTTCAGCATTGTGGTTGACGGCGAGCAAAAGCCCTGCTACGGGCTGAAAGCCTACTGCCCAATCGCAGCTGGCTACGGCTACAGCCATTGCGCAGATTTTGGCAACAGCCGCAGCTTTGGCTTTACGCGTAAGCACCTTGGTAACGACCTGATGGGCAGTCAGGGAACGCCGATTGTGGCGGTGGAGGGCGGTGTGGTGGAAGCGATGGGCTGGAACCGCTACGGTGGCTGGCGGATTGGCATTCGCTCCTTTGACTCGAAACGCTACTATTATTATGCCCACCTGCAAAAGGACAAGCCCTTTGCGCCAGGCCTGGAGGAAGGCGATATTGTGCAGGCAGGGGATTTAATCGGCTTTATGGGCAGAACCGGCTATTCTGACAAAGAAAATGTCAACAACATCGAAACGGTACACCTGCATTTTGGACTGGAGCTGGTATTCGAGGAGAGTCGGAAAGAGTGCAATTCAGAAATCTGGATTGACGTTTATAATATTGTCCGCTTACTTTCTGAGCACCGCAGTACGATTGTGAAAACCGAGGGCGGCTGGAAACGGAAATATCCTTTTGTGGATTTCGATATTTCTGCCTATCCAAAGGACAATATTTTTGTGTAAAAAAAGAATGCCACAGAGTTTGACAAAGTTCTTGCTCTGTGGTATACTTATTCGGATAAAAATGAACAGGAGGAGCATACAATGATGAGCGCAAAGATGAAAATGAAGTCCGTTGGCTGTTGCGTTAGTGATATTGTTTCTTCCGGTCATTCCTTTGCAGAGGCATTGTTTTCTTTTAATTCCCCTGAATATGTTGTTTTTCCCGGCTTTTGTGATGTGCACGTGCATTTCCGTGAGCCGGGATTTTCTTATAAAGAGACAATGAAGACTGGAAGTGAAGCCTCTGCCCGGGGCGGCTACACTGCCGTTTGCACAATGCCCAACCTTAATCCGGTGCCGGACAGCCTGGAGCACCTGCAGCAGCAGCTGGACCTGATAGACCAAAATGCGGTAATTCACGTCTATCCCTATGGCGCCATCACAGTGGCAGAGCAGGGTGAGACTTTGGCGGACCTTGACGGCATGGCACCACAGGTGATTGCCTTTTCTGACGATGGCAGAGGCGTGCAGAGTGATGATATGATGCGTAGCGCAATGCGCCGCGCCAAAGCACTGGATAAAATGATTGTGGCCCACTGCGAGGTGAACAGCCTGTTAAACGGCGGCTATATCCACGATGGTGAGTATGCAAGGCTTCACAATCATAAGGGCATTTGCAGCGCCAGCGAGTATGAACAGATTGCCCGGGATTTGCGCCTTGTGGAGGAAATTGGCTGCAGGTATCATGTGTGCCATATTTCCACCAAGGAGAGTGTGGAGATTATTAGAGCTGCCAAAAAACGTGGTGTGGACGTTACCTGCGAAACGGCACCCCATTACCTTGTAATGAACGATATGGACTTGCAGGAGCACGGGCGCTTCCGTATGAACCCGCCCATCCGTAGCGAGGAAGACAGAAAGGCGCTTTTGGAAGGTGTTTTGGACGGTACCATTGATATGATTGCTACCGACCATGCTCCCCACAGTGCGGAAGAAAAGGGGAAAGGTCTCTCTGGCAGCGCTTTTGGTGTTGTAGGTATTGAAACTGCCTTCCCGGTGTTGTATACTTATCTTGTAAAACCTGGGATTTTGACATTGGAAAAGCTGATTGACTTGTTGGTTTTCAACCCCAGAAGCCGTTTCCGGATTCCTTTGGGCGAGGACTACACAGTTTGGAATTTGGAAAAAGAGATGACGGTTGACCCAGCAGACTTTCTCTCTATGGGTAAAGCCACTCCCTTTGAAGGCTGGAAGGTTTTCGGCGAGTGTGTGCTGACTGTTTGTGACGGAAATATAGTTTACAGAAAATAAATTCAGGAGGATTTTTACGATATGGCTAAGCGTAATGACATCAAAAAGGTACTCATTATCGGTTCCGGTCCCATTGTTATCGGACAGGCTGCCGAATTTGACTACGCAGGAACTCAGGCCTGTTTGGCGCTGAAAGAGGAAGGGTATGAGGTTGTTTTGTGCAACTCCAATCCTGCCACCATTATGACCGATACCACCATTGCGGATAAGGTCTATATGGAGCCTTTGACTTTGGAATACATTGCAAAAATCCTCCGTTATGAACGTCCGGATGCGATCATTCCCGGTCTGGGTGGTCAGACCGGTCTGAACCTGGCTATGCAGCTGGAAAAGAAGGGTGTCTTGAAGGAGTGCGGTGTGGAGCTGTTGGGCACCAGCAGTGCATCGATTGAGCGCGCCGAGGACAGAGACCTGTTCAAGCAGATGTGCGAAGATATCGGTGAGCCGGTAATCCCCTCTGAAATTACCTACTCCATTGAAGAGGCAAAGAAGGCTGCTTTGCGGATTGGTTATCCGGTTGTGCTGCGCCCTGCCTTTACCCTTGGCGGTACCGGCGGTGGCTTTGCCTACAACGAGGAAGAGCTGGTGGAAGTGGGTCTGAATGCCTTTAAGCTTTCTCCTGTGCATCAGGTCCTGGTTGAAAAGAGCGTAAAGGGTTATAAGGAAATTGAATTTGAGGTTATGCGTGACAGCAATGACCACGCAATCACCATTTGCGGTATGGAGAACATTGACCCGGTTGGTGTTCACACCGGTGACTCCATCGTGGTAGCCCCCATTATGACCCTTTCCGACCACGACCAGAAAATGCTCAATGACTCCGCAATTAAAATTATCCGTGAGCTTAAGATTGAGGGCGGCTGTAATGTGCAGTTTGCACTGAATCCCCACTCCAGCGAATATTATCTCATTGAGGTCAATCCCAGAGTTTCCCGATCCTCTGCCTTGGCATCCAAAGCCTCCGGTTATCCTATTGCCCGTGTTACTGCCAAGATTGCTGTGGGTATGGCTTTGGAGGATATTTCCATTGCCAATACCAATGCCGCCTTTGAGCCTCAGCTTGATTATGTGATTGCCAAGCTGCCCCGATTCCCCTTCGATAAGTTTACCGCAGCCTCCAATTTGCTGGGCACCCAGATGAAGGCAACGGGTGAAGTAATGGGCATAGGCTCTAATCTGGAGGAGGCGCTGCTGAAGGGCATCCGTTCTCTGGAAATTGGTGCGAACCATATTTATCACAGCAAGTTTGACGATATGCCCAATGATGAGATTCTTGCCTATATCCAACAGTTCCGGGATGATAACATTTTCGCCATTGCTGAGCTGCTGGCTCGTGGTGTTACTGTGGAACTGATTCATCAGATTACCCAGATTACACCTTTCTTCCTGGAGGCAATCAAGAAAATTGTGGATATGGAGGAAACCCTGAAGGCAAATCCCAAGGATTTAGCCGTTCTTACAGAGGCGAAGAAGATGGGCTTCAGCGATAAGTATGTTGCCCGTATGTGGAAGTGCACGGAACTGGATGTATTCCATTTCCGCAAGGAGCATAACCTGTTCCCTGTGTTCAAGATGGTGGATACCTGTCACACCGGGGCTTATATTCCGTATTTCTACTCCTCCTACAATGGCGAGAATGCGTCTGTTCTTACCGATAAAAAGAAAATTGTTGTCCTTGGTGCCGGTCCTATCCGTATCGGTCAGGGTGTGGAATTTGACTATTCCACTGTCCACGCAGTGACCACTATTAAGAATTCCGGCTATGAAGCAATTATTATCAACAACAATCCGAAAACTGTTTCCACCGACTATACCACGGCGGATAAGCTCTACTTCGAGCCGCTGACACCGGAAGATGTTATGAACATCATTGAGTTTGAGAAGCCTGAGGGTGTTATTGCTTCTCTGGGCGGTCAGACCGCAATCAACCTTGCGCAGCCCTTGATGGACCGGGGTGTTAAGATTATCGGTACAGATTGCGCTGCCATTGACAAGGCAGAAAACCGTGATGCCTTTGAAAAACTGCTTTCCGAACTGAACATTCCGCAGCCTATGGGCAAGGCTGTTACCAACATTGAAGACGGTCTGGCAACTGCGGCAAGGATTGGTTATCCTGTTCTGGTGCGTCCCAGCTTTGTCCTTGGTGGCAGAGCAATGCAGATAGTTGCAAACGAAAGCCAGCTGCGTCACTACCTGAAAACCGCTGTGGAAATTGACGAGGACAAGCCTGTGCTGGTGGATAAGTATATTCAGGGTAAGGAAGTGGAAGTTGACGCAATTTGCGACGGTATCAACGTCTTCGTTCCCGGCATTATGGAGCTGGTAGAGCGTACCGGTGTTCACTCCGGCGACTCTATGAGCGTGTATCCTTCCTTCTCCATTTCCAATAAGGTTAAGGGAATTATTCTTCAGTATGCAAAGAAGCTGGGTCTGGGTATCGGTATTGTGGGTCTTTACAACATTCAGTTTATCGTGGATGAGGATGACAACGTGTTTATTATTGAGGTCAACCCCCGGTCCTCCCGTACGGTACCTTTCCTGAGTAAAGCTACCGGCTATAGTCTGGCGGATATTGCAACCGAGGTTATCCTTGGCAAGAGCCTGAAGGAGCAGGGCTTGTTCGATATCTATCCGGAGGAGAAGGACCGCTGGTATGTCAAGGCACCTGTGTTCTCCTTCAATAAGCTCCGTGGTCTGGATGCGTACCTGTCTCCTGAAATGAAGTCTACCGGCGAGGCAATCGGCTATGACGATAAGCTTAACCGTGCACTTTTCAAGGCATTGCAGGCTTCCGGTATGCACTTGCAGAACTACGGTACTGTCTTCGCCACCATTGCGGACAAGGATAAAGAGGAGGCGCTGCCTCTGATTCGCCGGTTCTATAATCTGGGCTTTAACATTCAGGCAACGGTAGGTACTGCTCAGTTCCTGAAGTCCAATGGAATCCGGACCCATATTCTGGGCAAAATCAGCGAGGGTAGCGAGGAAATTCCCGAAGCCCTGCGTCAGGGGCATATTGCCTATGTAATCAACACCAGAGACCCCGGTGCGGACAGCCCCAACAATGACGGTCACCAAATCCGCTTGCTGGCAACGGAGTGCAACGTAACTATCTTTACTGCGCTGGATACGGTTCGTGTGCTTTTGGACGTTCTGGAAGAAACCACCCTGACCATTTCCACCATTGATGCCTAAGAGGGAATTATGAAACAGGGATTATTTGAAATTATTGAAAATAAACCGCTGACTAAAAATGTTTTTCAGATGACCCTTCGCGGTGATGTTTCTCACATCACCGCCCCGGGGCAGTTTGTAAATATTTTGCTGGACGGCCTGTATCTGCGACGCCCGATTTCTGTATGTGATTTGGGGGAGAGTACGCTTACCATTGTGTATAAAGTGGTAGGCAAGGGTACCAGGCAGATGTCTATGCTGCAATCCGGCACGCTGGATGTGCTTACCGGTTTGGGCAACGGTTATGACCTTGCTCTTTCCGGGGATAAGCCTGTGCTGCTGGGTGGCGGTGTGGGTGTTCCCCCTATGTTCCTGCTGGCGAAAAGGCTGATTACCCAGGGAAAGCAGGTTCGTGTGATATTAGGTTTTAACACCGCAGACGAGGTATTCTACGAAGCAGAGTTTAAAAAGCTTGGCGCTGATGTCGTTGTGACTACGGTAGACGGCTCCTACGGAATGAAAGGCTTTGTCACGGATGCTTTGGCAGAAATGGAGTATTCTTATTTCTACACCTGCGGTCCGGAGCCTATGCTGAAGGCAGTGTATAAGGCTTCCAAAACCTCCGGTCAAATGAGCTTTGAAAAACGTATGGGCTGCGGTTTTGGCGCCTGTATGGGTTGCTCCTGTAAGACCATTACCGGCTATAAGCGGATCTGTAAGGAAGGTCCGGTTATGCAGAAGGAGGAGATTTTATGGGAAAATTAAGTGTTAATCTCTGCGGAATTACACTGGATAACCCCGTGATTCCCGCCTCCGGTACCTTTGGTTACGGCTATGAGTTTGCAGAGCTGTATGATATCAACTGTTTAGGTACATTTTCCTTTAAGGGAACCACAAAAGACCCTCGCTTTGGCAACCCCACGCCCCGCATTGCTGAGTGTACTGCCGGTATGATCAATGCTGTCGGTTTGCAAAATCCCGGTGTGGAGCAGGTGATAGCCCGGGAGCTGCCACTTTTGAAAAAGTGCTTCCACAAGCCGGTTATGGCAAACGTCAGCGGCTTTTCTGTGGAGGATTATGCCTATACCTGCGAAAAGCTGGATAAGGAAGAACAGGTTGGTTGGCTGGAGGTGAATGTCAGTTGCCCCAATGTCCATGGCGGTGGCATGAGCTTTGGTACTGACCCCAAGGCAGCGGCTGAGGTAACAGCTGCTGTGAAAAAGGTAACAACCAAGCCTGTGATTGTGAAGCTAAGTCCCAATGTAACAGACATTGTTTCGATCGCAAAGGCTTGTGAAGATGCAGGCGCTGACGGAATCAGCCTGATTAACACAATGCTTGGTATGCGGATTGACCTGCGGAGCAAAAAGCCTGTGATTGCCAACAAAATGGGAGGCTTTTCCGGTTCTGCCATTTTCCCGGTTGCTGTGCGGATGGTTTATCAGGTGGCAAATGCCGTAAGTATCCCGGTAGTGGGTATGGGCGGCGTTAGCAGCGCGGAGGATGTTGTTGAAATGATGCTGGCCGGTGCAACCGCAGTGGAAGTGGGCGCAGCCAATCTGGTGAATCCCTTTGCCTGCCGGGATATTATTGAAGACATTCCCCGTGTTATGGAGGAATATAACATCAGTTCTCTTTCTGAAATTATAGGAGGTGCAAAATAATGGGTAAAGATGTAATTGTGGCTTGTGACTTTGCCAGTGCAGAGCAGACCTTTGCTTTTCTGGATAAATTCACCGGCAGAAAGCCTTTTGTGAAAATCGGTATGGAGCTTTACTATGCCGAGGGTCCGGAGATTGTGCGTCAAATCAAGGCCAGAGGTCATAAGATTTTCCTGGATTTGAAGCTGCACGACATTCCCAATACTGTCAAAAAGGCTATGGCAGTGCTGAAGAATTTGGATGTAGATATTACCAACTTGCATGCTGCCGGTGCCACCGCAATGATGCAGGGCGCATTGGAGGGCTTGACCCGCGAGGATGGCACACGTCCTCTGTTGATTGCTGTAACCCAGCTGACCTCCACCGATCAGGAAAGTATGGAACGGGACATTCTCATTAAGGAGCCCATTGACAAGGTGGTTATGCATTATGCAATGACCGCCAAAAACGCAGGGCTTGACGGTATTGTCTGTTCTCCGCTGGAGGCCGGTAAGGTTCATGATACCTGCGGTAAGGATTTCCTGACCATTACCCCCGGTGTGCGTTTTGCCGATGGGGAAG
Organism: Oscillospiraceae bacterium; assembly: GCA_017516925.1. Classification (GTDB taxonomy): domain Bacteria; phylum Bacillota; class Clostridia; order Oscillospirales; family Oscillospiraceae; genus Faecousia. The sequence goes on from JAFXAQ010000019.1 coordinate 10,522, forward strand.
TGGGGGATCAGAAACGTGTTATGACCCCTGCACAGGCAAAGGAAATCGGTTCCGACTACATTGTTGTGGGTCGTCCTATTACTGCAGCCGCTGACCCCGTTGCAGCTTATGAGCGTTGTGTTGCAGAATTTTGCGATTAAGGAGAAAAGAAATGGAAGCTTATAAAAGAGAATTTATTCAGTTCCTTGAGAGTGCTGGTGTTTTGAAGTTTGGCGACTTTACTGCCAAATCCGGCAGAAAGATTCCCTACTTTGTTAATGCCGGTATGATCAAGACCGGTGACCAGATTACCAAAATGGGCGAATTTTACGCTAAGGCATATCTGGAAAAGCTGGGCAATAAGAAGGCGGTTCTGTACGGACCTGCCTACAAGGGCATTTCTTTGTCCATTTCTGCCGCCGTTGCCCTGAGTAAGGGTGGCTTGGATTTGCCTTTCTTTTTTAACCGTAAAGAGGTCAAGGACCACGGCGAAGGCGGTACCTTTGTGGGCTATGTACCTCAGTCCGGTGAGGAGATTGTCATCATTGAGGATGTGATTACTGCCGGTACTGCTATCCGGGAAAGCATGGAGATTTTAAGTCACCTGGAGGGCACCAAGGTTGTGGCAACCTTCATTATGGTGGACCGCAAGGAAAAAGGACAGTCTGATAAGGGCGCAATGCAGGAAATCGAGGAGCTGTTCGGCTTCCCGGTATATTCTGTTGTGGATGTTTATGACATCATTGAATATCTGGAGGAGGACCCTGCCAACGCAGAGAATGTTCAGAGAATCCGCAACTATCTTGCGGTGAACGGAGCAAAGTAATGAGAAGCTTAATTGATATTACGGATTTTTCCGTGGAAGAGGTCGACCAGCTTTTAAAGACTGCCTGTGATATCAGTGAAAACCCCGGGAAGTACAGCAATGCCTGCCGTGGCAAAAAGCTTGCAACCTTATTCTTTGAGCCCTCTACCCGCACCCGCCTGAGCTTTGAGGCGGCAATGTATGAACTGGGTGGCAATGTGTTGGGCTTTAGCGATGCCGGTACATCCTCCGCCTCCAAGGGCGAGAGTGTCGCCGACACTGCTAAAATGATTAGCTGCTATGCGGATATTATGGCAATGCGTCACCCCAAGGAGGGCGCCCCTTATGTGGCTGCCCGCAGTGCGTCCATTCCGGTGATTAACGCCGGTGACGGCGGTCACTGCCATCCCACCCAAACCTTGGCAGACCTTTTGACCATTTATCGGGAATTGGGTAGGCTGGAAAACCTGACTGTGGGCTTTTGCGGAGACCTGAAGTATGGCAGAACGGTCCATTCTTTGATTTCGGCCCTTGCACGCTATCATAACATTAAGATTGTGCTGATTTCTCCGGAGGAGCTGGCGCTTCCCAAGTATGTCAGGTATGAGGTGCTGGATAAATACAATATGTCCTATGAGGAAACCACATCCCTTGAAAACGCATTGCCTCAGCTGGATGTGCTGTATATGACTCGTATCCAGCGGGAGCGTTTTGACAGCTTTGATGAGTATGAACGGTTGAAGGACAGCTATGTTCTGACTGCAGAAAAGATGACCTTGGCGAAAGAGCATATGCGAGTGCTGCATCCTCTGCCCAGAGTGAATGAAATTTCTGTTAAGGTGGATGAAGATTCACGTGCCGCATATTTCCGTCAGGCACTGAACGGCAAGCTAATGCGTATGGCTTTGATTCTGAAGCTGTTAAAGGAAGCGGAAGAGGGCAAGCAGATGGAAGAACCTAAGGATGTTGTAGTGGACGCGCTTCACTGCGACAACCCCCGCTGCATTACGTCTACAGAACAGGAAATTGTGCATACCTTCAAGTGCGTGAACCGTGAAAACGGCATTTATCGCTGCATTTACTGCGAGGCAAAGAAGAAGAAAAACTAATATAACAATCCCCATAGTGGAAACCACCAAAATTTTCACAAAAAAGGTGGCGAAACTATGGGGATTGGTGTATAAAAAAACAAAAATTAAAAAGAAAACGGTTGTTTCTTGACAGTGCTTTTTCTCCATGTTAAAATAAACGGGTAGTTAAATACTGCTTTCTGCGACTGACGGATTGATGTGGAGCACCACAGAGGAACAGGAAGTTTTATTTGCCGGCCGTCTGGGTGCATTTAGCGTATAGGCTAAGTGTACCCATTTATATTTTTCAGGAGGTTTTGCTATGAAAAAAGTTGGTATTGTTATGGGAAGCGACAGCGATTTGCCCATTATTCAAAAGGCAACGGATATGCTTAAAAGCCTGGAAATCCCTTTCGAGGTGCACGTATATTCTGCCCACAGAACCCCCGTCGAAGCTAGGGATTTTGCGCTATCCGCAAGAGATAACGGCTTCGGCGTTTTAATTGCTGCAGCCGGTATGGCTGCCCATCTGGCCGGCGCCATTGCCGCCAACTCCACCTTGCCGGTAATCGGTATTCCCTGCAAGGGCCCCGTGCTTGACGGTATGGATGCGCTTTTGGCAACTGTACAGATGCCCACCGGTATTCCTGTGGCAACTGTGGCTATCAACGGCGGCGCCAATGCAGCGCTTTTGGCGGCCCAGATTTTGGCAGTGTCAGATGAAGCGCTTGCCAGAAAGCTGGATGAAAAGCGTATTAAGGATGCCAAGGCTGTTCTTGAAAAGGACACCGGCATTTTGGAAAGACTGTAATAACTGGTCGAAAAGACCTGATGATAAAGGAGAATTGTATTATGGAAAAGAAGCTTGTGTATACTGGTAAGACCAAGAACGTTTACGCTCTTGAAAATGGCAATTATTTGCTTAAGTTCAAGGACGACTGCACCGGCAAAGACGGTGTATTTGATCCCGGTGAAAACTCTGTGGGTTTGACCATTGAGGGCGTGGGTGATGTGAACCTGCGTATGTCCATTTATTTCTTCGAAAAAATCAATGCTGCCGGCATTAAGACTCACTATGTCAGCGCTGATTTGGCTAATACCACAATGGAAGTTCTTCCCGGTAAGGTTTTTGGCAAGGGCCTGGAAGTTATCTGCCGTTACAAGGCTGTAGGCTCCTTCTACCGCCGCTATTCCGATTATTGCACAGAAGGTCAGGATTTGCCTGCCTATGTGGAAACCACCTTCAAAAACGACGAGAAGGGTGACCCCCTGGTAACTAAGGACGGTCTGGTAGATTTGGGCGTTATGACTGCCCAGCAGTATGATGACCTGAAGGCTATGACCCAGGCTATCACCAAAATTGTTGCCGATGATTTGAAGGAAAAGGGTCTGGATATGTATGATATCAAGTTTGAGTTCGGTTATGACGCAGATGGCAAGGTGATGCTTATTGACGAGATTGCTTCCGGTAATATGCGCGTATACAAGGATGGTCAATATATTGACCCCATGACCTTGAACAAGCTGTTCTTCGCATAATTATCCAAAAGGAGTTTCGCAATGGGAGGCTTTTTCGGAATCGCATCCAGGCAGGACTGCATGATGGATGTGTTCTTTGGCGTGGATTATCATTCCCATCTGGGCACACGCCGCGGCGGTATGGCCGCCTATGATCCGCAGATTGGTCTGCAACGAAAGATTCATAACATCGAAAATGCGCCGTTTCGCACCAAGTTTGAGCATATTTTCGATGAAATGCAGGGAACTTCTGCCATTGGCTGTATCAGTGACAGCGACCCGCAGCCGATGCTGATTCGTTCCAAGCTGGGCACATTTGCCGTTGCCACAGTTGGTATTGTGAACAATGCCGAAGAGTTGATTGAAAAATACCTTACGCACGGTGGCCACTTTGACGCAATGACCGGCGGTAAGGTTAATGCAACGGAATTGATCGCGTCACTTATTTCTCTGAAAAACAATTTTACCGAGGGCATTCAGTTTGTTCAGCAGGAGATTGACGGTACGGCGAATATTCTTATTTTGGAAGAAAACGGTAATTTGATTGCCGCCCGCGACCGCTTGGGTAGAATCCCTGTTCAAATCGGAAAGAATGAAGACGGTTACTGTGCTTCTTTTGAACAGTTTGCTTACACAAAATTGGGATTTGAACACGTTTGCGAGTTAGGTCCCGGTGAAATCGTCGAGCTTTCCGCAAGCGGTATGCGTCAGCTATCTGCACCAGGAAAGGATATGCGGATGTGCGCATTCCTTTGGAGCTATTATGGCTATCCGACTTCCACCTATGAAGGCATCAATGTGGAGGCAATGCGCTATCGTAACGGCGCGGCCATTGCCGAGCGTGATATGGCGCAGGGCAGAAGTATGGATATTGATTATGTGGGTGGAGTTCCGGATTCCGGTACGCCTCATGCAATCGGCTATGCCAACCGTACCGGCAGACCCTTTGCACGGGCATTTATCAAATACACCCCCACTTGGTCCAGAAGCTTTACTCCGGCTCGTCAGTCGGACAGAAACAAAATTGCCAAGATGAAGCAAATTCCGGTTCATGAGCTGATTGTGAACAAGAACCTGTTATTTGTGGATGATTCGATTGTTCGCGGCACTCAGCTTCGCGAGACCGTTGAATTTCTCTATGAAAACGGAGCGAAATCTGTGCATATGCGCTCTGCTTGCCCGCCGATTATGTACGGCTGTAAGTTCTTGAATTTCTCCAGAGCTACCAGCGATATGGAGCTGATTACACGTCAGACGATTATGGAGCTGGAAGGGGAAGCGGGATTTGCACATTTGGAGGAATATGCCGACGGAAATACCGAACGCGGTAGGAAAATGCGGAAGGCAATTTGCGAAAAATTCAAGTTTGATTCTTTGGGCTTCCAAACAGTGGATGGTGTCGTAAAAGCCATTGGTTTGGAGCCGTGCAAATTGTGCACCTATTGCTGGAACGGTAAAGAATAATTTTAAGGAGAAACAATATGGCTGAGAAGAGCTATTCTGCAAGCTACGCCGCAGCAGGCGTGGATATTACTGCCGGTTATCGCGCGGTAGAGCTGATGAAGAAACACGTTGCCCGCACCCGTAATGAGGGCTGCCTGGATGATGTAGGCGGCTTTGGTGGCTGCTTCGGTCTGCCGGTTGCCGGTATGGAAGAGCCGGTGCTGGTCTCCGGCACTGACGGCTGCGGTACCAAGGTGAAGCTGGCAATTTTAATGGACAAGCACGATACTATCGGCATTGATGCTGTGGCCATGTGTGTCAATGATATTATCTGTGTTGGCGCAAAGCCCCTGTTTTTCCTGGATTACATTGCCTGCGGCAAGAACATCCCTGAAAAGATTGCCCAGATTGTTGCCGGTGTGGCAGAGGGCTGTGTTCAGTCCGGTGCTGCCCTGATTGGCGGCGAAACCGCAGAGCACCCCGGTATGATGCCTGTGGAGGAATATGACCTTGCGGGCTTTGCGGTTGGTATCGTGGATAAGAAAAAGATTTTGGACAACACCAAAATGGCTGTGGGCGATGTAGTCATTGCACTGCCCTCCACCGGCATCCACTCCAACGGCTTCAGCCTGTGCCGTAAGGTGTTTGATATCGATAACAACAACCCTGACCTGTATGTGCCGAAAGCAGAGTTGGGCGGCAAAACCACCGCTGAGGCTTTGCTGACTCCTACTAAAATTTACGTAAAGCCCGTACTGGCACTGCTGGAAAAGGTAAATGTAAAGGGCATCAGTCACATTACCGGCGGCGGCTTCTACGAGAATATTCCCCGCAGCATTCCCGACGGTTTAGGCGCAAAGATTAACCGCAGTGCGGTTAAGGTGCTGCCGATTTTTGATTTGATTGCCAAAACCGGCAATATTCCTGAGCGAGATATGTTCAATACCTATAATATGGGTGTTGGTATGAGCATTGTTGTACCTGCGGACCAGGTTGAGAATGCCATTGCTATTTTGAAAGAAAATGGCGAAGATACATACGTGATTGGCGAAATTATTGCCGCTGAGGATAAAATTATTATCGAATAAAAAGGGGAGAGGGCTATGGAGAAGGCGAGAATTGCGGTCCTGGTATCCGGTGGCGGAACCAATCTGCAAGCGCTGATTGATGCGCAAAATTCCGGAAGGTTGTGCAGCGGTGAGATTAAGCTTGTCATTGCCAACAACGCAGATGCATATGCGCTTACCCGTGCAAAAACAGCCGGTATTGCCACAGAAATTGTTTTGAAAAAGTCCTGCGGCAGTCAAGAAGCCTTCGAAGAAAAAATCAAAAAGCTATTAACGACGCATAGAATTGATTTAATCGTACTGGCAGGCTTTATGTCCATTCTCAGCGAGAATTTTACTTCTGCCTATCCCAAACGCATTCTCAATGTCCACCCCTCTTTGATTCCCGCATTTTGCGGTGCTGGCTTTTATGGGCTTCGTGTCCACCAGGAAGCCCTAGCCTATGGTGTAAAGGTGACCGGCGCTACTGTACACTTTGTCAATGAAATTCCTGACGGCGGAGAAATTATTTTCCAAAAAGCCGTGGAAGTTCAAGAGGGTGATACACCGGAGGTTTTGCAAAAACGTGTTATGGAGCAGGCAGAGTGGATCATTCTCCCTGCTGCAGTCGAAAAAGTCAGTCAGTCAATTGTGAAAGGAAGCTAAGCATATGAACGTGTATGAAACCGGTAATTTAAGCCAGATGCTGTCCACCAATACATATCCCGGACGTGGCATTATTTTGGGTGTAACCCCTGACGGCACTAAGTCTGTGGCAGCGTATTTCATTATGGGACGCAGTGTCAACAGCCGCAACCGGGTGTTCGTGCAGGAGCCTGACGGAATCCGCACCGAAGCCCACGACCCCAGCCTGATGAAGGACCCGCATTTGATTATCTATCATCCTGTCCGTGAGGCAGGCTGTGGACTGATTGTCACCAACGGTGACCAGACAGACACCATTTGGGAATATCTTGCCAGGGGCGAAAGCTGGGAAAGTGCATTGCGTACCCGGATGTTTGAGGATGACGGTCCCAACTGGACACCCCGTATTTCCGGTTTGCTTGCTAAAGATGGCAGCTACAAAATGTCCATCCTGAAGTCAGCGGATGCTGAGGGCAGTGCCTGCGCCCGCTTCTTCTATGAATACCCCGGAATTGCCGGCTTGGGTCATTTTATCCATACCTATGTCTGCGACGGCAATCCGGTTATTCCCACCTTCCAGGGGGAGCCGGAGCGTGTTGCCTTGGACAACGATATGGAAGCCTTTACCAATATGCTGTGGGAAAATTTGAATCCGGACAATAAGATTTCTCTGTTTGTCCGTTACACCGATTTGAAGACCGGTGAATATTCTCAGAAAATTATTAACAAGCACGCATAAAGGAGAGAAAGATATGAAAGAGTTTGAACTGAAGTATGGCTGCAATCCCAATCAGAAACCTGCAAAACTGTATATGCACGATGGCAGTGACTTGCCCTTTACCATTTTGAACGGACGTCCCGGCTACATTAACTTTATGGATGCCCTGAACTCCTGGCAGCTGGTTAAGGAGTTGAAGGAAGCCACCGGTATGGTTGCCGCAACTTCCTTTAAGCACGTTTCTCCCACCTCTGCTGCTGTGGGCAAGCCTCTGGATGCAGACCTGAAGAAGGCTTGCTTTGTAGATGATGTGGAAGGTCTTGACGAGAACCCTCTGGCCTGCGCGTATGCCCGTGCCCGTGGCACCGACCGTATGTGCTCTTTTGGCGACTGGGTAGCCCTTTCCGATGTTTGTGACGAAATGACTGCCAAACTCATTGCCCGTGAGGTTTCTGACGGTGTGATTGCCCCCGGCTATACCGAGGAAGCACTGGCAGTTCTCAAAACCAAGCGTAAGGGTAGCTACAACGTAGTTGCCATCAACCCGGATTTTGTACCTGCGGTTGAAGAAAATAAGCAGGTGTTCGGCATCACCTTCCAGCAGGGGCGCAATAACTTTAAGATTAACGAGGAATTGCTGCAAAATGTGGTTACCGAAAACAAGGAAATTCCCCAGAGCGCAAAAATCGACCTGATTGTTGCGCTGATTACGCTGAAATATACCCAGTCCAACTCTGTTTGCTATGCTGTTGACGGACAGGCTATCGGTGTCGGCGCCGGTCAGCAAAGCCGTATTCACTGCACCAGACTGGCTGGCAGCAAGGCAGATACCTGGTTCCTGCGTCAGCACCCCAAGACTCTGGCGTTGCCCTTCCGTGAGGATTTGGGCAGACCCAATCGTGATAACGTTATCGATGGCTACATCAACGGAAATGAAGAGGATGTCTGCGCTGAGGGTATTTGGCAGAACTACTTTACAACCCAGCCCGAGCGCTTGACGGAGGAAGATAAGAAGGCATGGCTTGCCAGCCGCCAGAACGTGGCTTTGGGCTCAGATGCATTCTTCCCCTTCAGTGACAATATTAAGCGCGCTTATGCTTCCGGTGTGAAGTACATTGCGGAACCCGGCGGCTCTATCCGGGATGATCTGGTCATCGAGGAGTGCAATAAGAAGGGAATTGCCATGGCATTTACCGGAATGCGTCTGTTCCATCACTAATGGAGGAAGCTATGAAGATAATGGTTGTCGGTGGTGGCGGCAGAGAGCACACCATCATCAAAAAACTAAAAGAAAATCAAACCATCACAGAAATTTTTGCATTGCCCGGTAATGGCGGTATGGCAAAGGATGCTACCTGTGTCAATATTGCTGCGACGGATTTAGACGGAATTGTTGCCTTTGCGAAGGAAAACGCTATTGACTATGCTGTGGTTGCGCCTGATGACCCTCTGGTTTTGGGTTGTGTGGACCGCTTGAATGAAATTGGCATTCCTTGCTTCGGTCCCAATGCAAAGGCGGCAATTATCGAGGGAAGTAAAGCTTTTTCCAAGGATTTGATGAAAAAGTATAATATTCCTACCGCTACCTACGAAACCTTTACTGATATTGAAAAGGCATTGGCATACGTTGAAAGCTGCGCCATTCCTGTAGTTGTCAAAGCAGACGGCTTGGCATTGGGTAAGGGCGTTATTATTGCCCAGAATCGTCAGGAAGCCATTGATGCGGTAACGGATATGATGGCAAATGCTAAGTTCGGTAAATCGGGCTCTACTGTGGTGATTGAAGAATTTTTGACCGGTCCAGAGGTATCTGTCCTTGCTTTTACCGACGGTAATGTGGTCAAACCTATGGTGTCCTCTATGGACCATAAGCGGGCAGGGGACAATGACACAGGCCTGAATACCGGCGGTATGGGTACCATTGCGCCCAATCCTTATTACACTGAGGACATAGCCAAAACCTGTATGAAAACCATTTTTCTGCCCACAATTGCGGCAATGAATGCGGAGGGGCGAACCTTCCGGGGTTGTCTGTACTTTGGGTTGATGCTTATCCCCAACGGGCCTAAGGTCATTGAATATAACTGCCGCTTCGGAGACCCGGAAACACAGGTAGTCCTGCCCTTGCTGGAGAGTGACTTGCTGACAGTTATGCAGGCAACTACCAATGGTACACTGGCTGATACGGAGGTCAAATTCTCTGACAAGTGTGCTTGCTGTGTTGTTACTGCTTCTGCCGGATATCCGGCAAGCTATGAAAAGGGCTTTGAGATTACAATGACCGAGGAAGCGGAGAAGCATACTTACGTTGCCGGTGCGAAACTGGAAAACGGAAAGCTTGTTACTTCCGGCGGTCGTGTCACCGGAACAACAGCGGTTGCGGACACCCTGCAGCAGGCGGTTAGTGAGGCTTACCGCCTTGCTGACGGCGTTTGCTTCCAAAATGCTTACCGCAGAAGCGATATCGGTCAGCGTGGATTAGCCGCATATAAATAAGGAGGTTTTACCCCCATGGTTTATCGTATTTTTGTTGAAAAAAAGAATGGTCTGGATAATGAAGCAAAGGGACTTTTGAATGAGGCAAAGAATCTGCTGGGTATCAATACCTTGGAGAATATTCGGCTATTTAATCGTTATGATGTGGAGAATATTACCGAGGAACTGTTTGGGTACGCTGTCAAAACTGTATTTTCGGAGCCTCAGCTGGATAACACCTATGCTGATTTGCGGCTGCCTGGTGCATATGTATTTGCGGTGGAAGCGTTACCCGGTCAGTTTGACCAACGAGCTGATTCAGCTGCCCAGTGTATTCAAATTATCTCTCAGGGAGAGCGTCCTTTGGTTCGCACTGCCAAGGTTTACGGCTTGTACGGCAATTTAAGGGATGCTGACGTCGAAGCGTTTAAGAAGCACGTGATCAATGCTGTGGAAAGCCGGGAGGCGGATTTGGCATGTCCTGAGACACTGGCAGTACAATATGCTGCACCAGAGACCGTTGCGACCGTCACCGGTTTTATCGGTATGAATGATGAGGCATTGGCTGGACTGCTGGAAGAAAAAGGTCTGGCAATGGACCTGGACGACCTGAAGTTCCTGCAGGCCTACTTCCGTGACGAAGAGAACCGTGATCCCACGATTACGGAAATTCGTGTGGTTGATACCTACTGGTCCGACCACTGCCGCCATACCACCTTCTCTACCCATATTGATAACGTGCGGATTGATGACCCTGCGGTCCAGGCTGCCTATGAACGGTATCTGGATGCCCGTGTAGAGGTTTACGGTGAGGAAAAGGCAGCAAAACGTCCTCAAACCCTGATGGACATTGCTACCATTGGTACCAAGACCCTGAAAAAGCGTGGTCTTCTGCCGGAATTGGACGAATCCGAGGAAATCAATGCTTGCTCCATCCACGTGACGGCTAATGTCAACGGTGAGGACCAGGATTGGCTTTTGATGTTTAAAAACGAAACCCACAATCACCCCACGGAGATTGAACCCTTTGGCGGCGCAGCCACCTGTATTGGCGGTTGTATTCGCGACCCTCTTTCCGGACGTGCATATGTCCATCAGGCGATGCGTGTCACCGGTGCAGGTGATCCCAGAAAGGCAATTTCTGAAACCCTGGCAGGCAAGCTGCCCCAGAGAAAGATTTGCCAGACTGCCGCAGCGGGTTATTCATCCTACGGCAATCAGATTGGTTTGGCTACCGGTCACGTGGCGGAAATTTACCACGATGGCTATGTTGCCAAGCGTCTGGAGTGCGGTGCGGTAGTTGCTGCGGCACCTGCATATAATGTTCGCCGTGAGCGCCCCGCTGCCGGAGATGTGGTGGTTTTGCTGGGTGGTAGAACCGGTCGTGACGGTATTGGCGGCGCTACCGGTTCCTCCAAGAGCCACAATATGAAGTCCTTGACTACCATGGCATCCGAGGTCCAGAAGGGTAATGCGCCTGAAGAGCGCAAGATTCAGCGCCTGTTCCGTAACCCGGAGGTCACCCGGCTGATTAAGCGTTGTAATGACTTTGGTGCCGGCGGTGTTTCCGTTGCCATCGGTGAGCTTGCTCCCGGACTGAAGATAGATTTGGACGCTGTCCGTAAGAAGTATGAGGGTCTTGACGGTACGGAGATTGCCATTTCGGAATCTCAGGAGCGTATGGCAGTCGTTGTAGAAGAAAAGGATGCGGATGCGTTTATTGCAATGGCGCAGGCTGAGAACCTGGAAGCCTATCGTGTTGCTGTTGTTACCGAAGAGGAACGTATGGTAATGACCTGGAAGGGAAATACCATTGCGGACCTGAGCCGTGCGTTTCTGGACACCAACGGCGCAGTAAAGCACACAGAAGCGCATGTTACCGAGAAGGATTTGTCTGTTTTGAGCAAAGCTCTGTATGGCAACCTGCGAGAAATGGCTTCTGATCTGAAAACAGCCTCCCAAAGAGGTCTTGTGGAGCGCTTTGATGCCACCATTGGCGCCGGTTCGGTAACAATGCCCTTTGGCGGAAAGCGCCAGCTGACACCTGCCCAGTCTATGGCAGCGGTGCTGCCGGTGCTGCCCGGCCAGGAAACTGACCAAGCCTCTGTATTTAGCTGGGGCTGTGATCCGGATTACCTTTCCGTGGATCCTTACTCTGGCGCCCATGCAGCAATTTATCATTCTGTTGCCAAGCTGGTTGCGGCTGGCTGCGATTACAAACAGGCTTATCTGACGCTGCAGGAATTCTTTGAGCGCCTGCGAAATGAGCCGACTCGCTGGGGCAAGCCCTTTGCAGCGCTGCTGGGCGCCCTGGATGCCCAGCTGGAATTAGGTGCCGCTGCTATCGGTGGCAAGGATTCTATGTCCGGAACATTCCTGGACCTGGATGTTCCTCCCACACTGATTTCCTTTGCCATTGCGCCGATTAAAAAGCAGGATGTGTTAACACCGGAGTTCAAGGAAGCCGGACACCCTGTATATCTGTTTGGCGCAACAGATGAAAGTGCGGATAGTCTCAAGACAGCTTGGGAAGCCTTCCATACCCTTCATAAGGCAGGCAAGGTAAAGGCTGCCTGGGCGGTTGAACATGGAATCGGCGAGGCTGTTATGAAGATGTCCTTCGGTAACAATGTAGGTTTTGACTCCTGCACTGACACCGATGACTGGCATTGCCGTCTGTGGGGCTTCCTGGTAGCGGAGCTGACGGAGGATGTGAATATCCCTGGCGTTATGAAGCTGGGCGAAACCACAGCTGAGCCGATTATCACGCTGGGTGCTGATACAGCCACAATTGCTGAGTTGTATAAGCTGAATGCCCAAACCCTCGAGAGTGTTTATCCTGTTCAGGCAAGAGAAGAACCCGGTAAGATGCCCACCTTCTCCTTTGAGGGTAAGTGCAATATTGCGCCTGCAATCAAGGTTGCAAAGCCCAAGGTTCTGATTCCGGTTTTCCCGGGCACGAACTGTGAATATGACTCTGCCCGGGCTGTGGAAACGGCAGGGGCTGAGGCAGAAATCCTTGTTGTGCGCAATCTCACCGCTGAGGATGTTAGCCGAAGTGTTGCGGAATTCTCTGCAAAAGTGAAGAATGCTCAGATGATTTTCATTCCCGGCGGTTTTTCCGGCGGTGACGAGCCGGATGGCTCCGCAAAGTTTATCACCGCCTTCTTCCGCAATCCTGCGGTAAAGGATGCGGTTACCGATTTGTTGGACAACCGGGACGGTCTGATGTGCGGTATTTGTAACGGTTTCCAGGCGCTGATTAAGCTTGGCTTGGTTCCCTACGGCAAGATTGTTGACACCGATGAGAACTGTCCCACCTTGACCTTTAACAATATTGGTCGCCACCAGAGCCGCATAGTTCGCACCCGGATTGCCTCCACAAAGTCTCCCTGGCTGAGTCGAATGCATGTTGGTGATGTGGTAAATGTTCCCATTTCCCACGGTGAAGGCAAATTCCTTGCTTCTGCGGAACTGATTGCGCAGCTGGCTGCCAACGGACAGATTGCTACGCAGTATGTGGATTTGGATGGCAAGGCTACTGCCGACATTGATTTCAATCCAAATGGTTCTTTGTGTGCAATTGAAGGCATTACCTCTCCGGACGGCAGAGTGTTCGGTAAAATGGGTCACAGCGAGCGTATTGGTAACGGCCTGTACAGGAATGTTCCCGGTAATTATGATATCGAAATGTTCAAGGCCGCTGTAGATTATTTCAAGTAAATCAAAAAAACATCCCCATTTGGGGATGTTTTTTTATATATGTAGTGTTTCACCGGGACCGACTTTATAAAGGTTGCCGGGTCTGTCAGCGAACCAAACGGTTCGGCAGGTGGGATTAAAGATTGTATTCCCGTCGGCGCTGCTTTCCAGCTGGTGGAAGTCTCTCCATGCCAGATAAAGCTCCATATTGGTGGCATACCAGATATCGTCACGATTGCCCAGCTTCTGCGCAAAATCCTCAATTACATTCCAGTTTTCCTTGCTGTCAAATTCGTAGCTGTGTCCCCAAAGGAAGAACATACGAGGAGCAAAAGACGGCTTCATATTGATGAATTCTTCAATCATTTCCGGAAGCCTGGGGTCATTGTGGTGGCAGGTTGGTGTCAAGCGTAACCAATCGTTGGGCAGACCGAAATCACCCTTACTCTTGACAACTCGGCTATACCAAATGCCGCAAAGTCTGCAGATTTCAGCCACATCGTCGTTGACACTACCAAATGGATAGGCCATACCGTGTATAGGCCTTCCAAACATTTTTTCCAGCGCAATGCGATCATTGAGAACTTGTCCGCAGGCTACGGCGGTGTCACACATTGCCAAATGGGGATGGTTGTAGCCGTGACAGGCAATTTCAAAGTCATCATCCACATACAAGGCTTTGGCTTCGTTATAAGTCAATCTTCCGGGGACCTTTGTTCTGTTTGGCGCATCTTCTTCGCTTGTGAAGCAGCCGTAGCTGATATTGAATGTACCCTTCAGTCCATTCTTTTTCATAATTTCCATCAAGCGTTTGTCTGCCAATACACCGTCATCGTAACTAAGGGTAACGACTTTTGCTTTTCCTCCGGGGAAACGTAGAAATCTTGAATTCATAGCATTATCCTCTTTCAATATTAAAAACGGTCAGAATTTTGTTTTGAACGGTAAAACGGATATTCATATCAGCAAATCGCAAGCCGTAGATTCTGTCACTGTCCTTTTGGTAGGAGGGCCTTGGGTCGTGGGATAAAACCTCCCTTAACGCTTGACGCTTATTCTCCGGAACTTTTTGGAGCAATTCCTCCGGGAACACAACGTCCAGTAAAAAGTCCTCTGCGTCGTCAGTAAAGCCTCCGGTGGCATCTGTGTGACAGTCACTGTAGGGGATATAGGGTTTAATGTCCAAAATAGGTGTGCCGTCCATCAAATCTGCCCCTGCAACATGGATTACCGTTCCATACGCCTTAGTTTCCTCAAGACTAAGAATTTTTACGCTGGAAAGCCCGATGGAATTGGGACGAAAAGGGGACCGCGTTGCAAAAACACCGAGACGTGTATTGCCGCCTAATCTGGGTGGGCGGACAGTGGGAGACCAGTCCTCCCGGACAGCTTCAGAAAACTGCCAAATGATCCATAGGTGTGAGAAGTTCTCCAGTCCGCGCAGCGCATCCGGATTCCGGTATTCCGGCTCAAAGATGATTGTGGAGACAAGCTCTTTGGCCAAACCGCTTTGTCTGGGAATACCGAATTTATCGGGGAAGTCACTTTTCATCCGGGCAACCGCGCGCATTTTAATGTCCTTCATTTAACGACCAACCTTTCTGAACAGAAACGAGATGGCGAAGAACAGCGCCATTACAAGAGAAATGGAAGCGCCTGCGGAAACACCAAGGAAGTAGGAAAGAACCAAACCGGCAATTCCGGATATTAAGGCAAATACCACTGAAAACAGATGATATTGCTTTAAATTCTTCGCAATATTTCTGGAAGTGGCACCGGGCAAAACCATCAGGGAGTTGAGTATCAAAAGTCCAACCCAGGAGATAGCCAAGGTCACCACAATGGCAATGGCGGTGGTGAAAACAGCTTGGGTGATGCCAACAGAAACTCCCCGGGAGGAGGCAAGCTGTGGATGAATAGAAGACAGCGACATTTTATTTGAAAACAAAACCCAGAATATCACCACTGCCAAAAGTATTAACCCCAGTATTCCAATTTCTCCGGGAGTCACAGATAGAATATCACCAATAAGATATTTGTTGTATTTTGTGAAGCTGTTTCCGTTGAAGGTAGCGATGAAAATACCCAAAGCTACGGCAGTGCTGGAAAACACACCGATCAGTGTATCTGCAGCCTGGTTGCTGCGGTGACGCACATAAGAAAACAGCAGCGCAAAAAATGCTGAGAAAGCTACTGCGACCCAGGTGGGGCTTGCAATACCGAAAATTGCGCCAATGGCAATTCCGGTAAAAGCAGAGTGCCCAAGGGCGTCTGAGAAGAAGCTCATTTTTCCGGTTACAATCATCGTGGACATTAAACCAAAAAGTGGCGTCATTAACAGCACAGCCAGAAAGGCATTTTTCATAAAGTTCCAGTGAAGAATATCAAGAGGAAGCGCATCACAAATAGCATACCAAAGACTCATACGCCGCCTCCTTTTCTGTGAAAGACAGCATGAAACGCTTTCGATTCCAGTACGTCCTTTGGGCTGCCCTGGCAAATGATGCCCCGGTCAATCAAGACAACCTGATCAGCGTATCTGTCAAGCATTCCGAAATCGTGGGTAGTCATTAAAATAGAAAGGTCATAATCTCGACGGATTTCGTCCAACATTTCCATCAGGCTTTCCATGCCCTCCACATCCACACCGGATAAGGGTTCATCCAGAATAAGAATATTTGGGATAGGTTCAAGTGCCAGTGCAAGAAGAACTCTTTGCAGCTCGCCGCCGGACAGGGTGCCGATGCGCTTGTTTATCAAATCCTCACCGTGAACTCTTGACAGACATTCCAGAATGGTCTGCCGCATTTTTTTGGAAGCGCCTAAAAATACCGGACGCTTACTCATACAGCAGCAAAACAAATCCGCAACACTAACCGGGTCACCGGGATCGAAGACTGGGCTTTGGGGAACATAACCGATTTTCATTTTTCGGTTTCGTTGTCCGGGAACGGAAAAGGAAATCACACCGGTGTAGTCTTGCTGACCCAAAATGGACTTTATCAGCGTGCTTTTTCCGGCACCGTTAGGACCGA
This sequence comes from Oscillospiraceae bacterium, assembly GCA_017516925.1. Lineage (GTDB taxonomy): Bacteria > Bacillota > Clostridia > Oscillospirales > Oscillospiraceae > Faecousia. Next base: position 26,958 of record JAFXAQ010000019.1, read on the forward strand.
TTAAGGCAACCAGTTCACCGCAATGCGCATGCAGATTTATCTTTTCCAGTATCGTTTCATTTCCGATTTTAACACCCAGGTCTTCAATGCGCAGGCAACAGGAATGACCGCAGCTGCCGCCATGGGAACCGATATTCATTCCAGCGCCTCCTTTAGCGTATCAATGTTGTGCTTCATAGCATCGAAATAATTTCTGTGGGACATACACATATCCAAATCGTAAATTCTTGCGCCAGTTTCTGCGGAGATAATCTCGGCTGCAGAGGTGCTGCCGTTGCATTCGGTAAAAATTGCAGGCAGGTTGTGTTCGGCAACCATCTTTGTCAGAGAAATCAGCTCTGCTGCGGAAGCTTCACTGCCGGATTCTTCCTCAATTGCATGAATGATGTGCAGGTCAAAGGCTTGCGCCATATAGGAAAAGCCGTCGTGGAAGGTGATAATATCACGGCAAGACAGTACACCCAGTTTTTCCTTTCCATAGGCAGATAGTTCTGCCAAGCTTTCCTGAAGCGCAGAGAAGTTTCGTTTGAAGATTTCTTTGTTTGCAGGATAGATGGATGATAGCGATTTATAAATGTTTTCTGCCATAATGGATGCATTGGCAGGGGAGAGCCAGATATGACTGTCTGTATCGTGGTGGTGATCTTCGTGGTGGTGCGCATCTTTATCAGGGCAAATCAGCGTAATCCCTTGCGAGCAATCCACGGTTTTTTTTGCAGCCAACAGGCTATCCTCCAGAAAGTCTTCCATACCGGCACCGGACAGTACCACAACCTCTGCCCCTTCGATTGCCCGCATTTGGCTGACCTGCAAGGTATAATCGTGCAGACAAGATACGCTTTCGGTAATAAGCTTGGAAACCGTAATACCGGTGCCCTCACAAATTGCCGTTGTAAAATCATACACAGGTTGTGTTGTGGCAACAATCTGTGTCTCTGGCTTATCTTGCCGGCATCCCAATAAGCACCCGACAATTGTCAAACAGAGAAAAATGCATCCAATCCTTTTCATTATCAACCATCCAAATAGTCTTTTGTTCCGATTACAGCTTGATACCCTCCAAACGACCCAGGAACACCTTTGCGTCAAAGTCAGGATTCTGCTCCAGCGTGATTGCAGCGATAGGTGCCTTTCGTGTTGGAATGTACTCATAAATATACAATGTTTCCGGTTCGCCCTGAGGATTTACCACAGTTTCGCTGTCACAGTACCAGACGGCGGTGTAGCCGGTATGACGATAGGTAGGGTGCGGCAGCGGAGCATTTTGCCGGCGATTAAAATAGCCCACATTTCCACCGTAGGTCACTGGAACCTTTTCAGTTGTCCCATCAGCATAGCGAATATTATAATTTGCCACCACATCCAGCTTTGTCCAGGGCTGACGTGTAATGCGGCGCTTGGCTGCGTGGGAGAAAATGATACTGTCGTATTGACCGTTAACCTGTACAGTGTCGCCGGGTGTCTCGGCCAGCAATACTCTTTGGGCGCTCCGTTGTAGAGACGGGTAGGAAATGTGTTGCAGCTGCTGACGAAGCTGGGTGATTATTCTGCGCAAAATTCTGTCATAGCATAGACGGAAATTGTGGTGGTACCTTTCTGCCCATAGAAGCTGCGCTGTCAGCAGCAGGTCATAGAGTTTTCCTTCCTGTTGCAGCGCTTCTTCGTTGGTTGCTACCCAGGCGGAGATTTGGCCGCCGTGGATACCAGGCTTGCGGATACGGCTTTCATAGCGGGGGAAATGGCTGGAATAGAGGTTGCCAATCATAACATCAAAGCCCTTTTCCAGCAGATTATCTTCAATATCCTTGGTAAGATGGAAGTACCAGATAAAGTCCAGCATCACAATATCCTTGGGAATCATATTAATTGCTTCCGGGGTCTGGTACTTGGTTACCGGCTGGAGCATATCCGCCCATATCATCATCCTTAGACCCTTTGAAGCCAGATAATCGTGGATTTTGCATACATCCTCCGCAAACAGCTGGGCGGGTGTTTTTTTCTTGCAGATGGGGCAGGCACCGATGGTGCGGACCTCGTCGTGACCCATATGGACAAATTCTCTCGGCTCAAACACCTCTATAATCTCATCAATTACATCGAAGAGAATCTCATAGCTACGGGGGTTGGAGGGGCAGTAATCGTGACGATAAAACTGGCTGGGCAGCATATCTTCAATCCGTGTGTCCACAGCCTCAGTTGCTTCATCCGCAGCAATTTCTGCAATTTCCGGATAGGCAATGGTGAGATATTGCACGTGTGCCAGACTTTGTACCTCCGGAATAACGTCAATGCCAAAGCTGCGGATATAATGGATATAATCCTTCAGCATTTCCTTGGTGATTGGCTTTCCTTCAGCAATACCGTTGTGGGGGAATGCGGGCCAGCCATGCTTATTCATCTCAACTGCATGGGCAAAAGCCTCGCTGATTTTCGGGTGCCGCTCATAGATCATACCGCCGGAAACCTGCAAAATCACCGTGTTATAGCCCATCGGGGAGATGATATACTTAATCAAGCGCTTTGCAAAATCCATCTGTTCTTCAGAAGGAATGAATAAATGCACACCACGGAAGCTTTTAAAGGGACTGTCGCTGATCTTAACGGAAGGGACAGTCTTATCACCCAACAGCTTTATAAAGGTCTCTGCGCCGCTGACAAAGCCCCGGAGGTTTGCTGCCTGAATTTTTGCGCCTTGGGTGTCAACCTCCAGCTCATAGCCGTCAGCAGGCAAGGAGGAATTTGTTATAAAGCGAATATTACCTGAGCTTTCGGAAAGAGGCAGACCGGATTTCTCACGGAATTTTTCGCAGAGTATCTCCGCAGCTCTCTTTTCGTCGCTGCTTTCGGCAGTGCAGCCGGTAAAGGAAGTAAGCGAGATGTCGGCACCGGTTACCTGAATTGTATTTGGTGTTGGAAATAGATCAATTCCTTCATCCAGCGCACCGTACAGTGTGATGCCCTCGACCTTCAAGTGGGCAAAGTCAGAGCAAAGGACGATTTCCAGACTCTGGCAAAGGGTATTTGCTTCCAAGGTCAGAAGTTGGTCCGTTATGTTCTTGCCTGTTTCTGCGGTATGTCGATACAGCAGCTGGTTGCCACAGTAAACAGCTGCGGAACGCAAACTGGGTTTTGCACCCAGTTGCAGCTCTACCGTATCCACATAGCAGGGCTTTGGCAGCTTCAGGCAGAGTGTTACATCCTGGTCACCGATAACATTCCAATTCAGCTGTAATAAATGTCCTTCTACGGGGTTGCCGGAGAATTCAGCCTGAGGGACAATGCTTGTTCCGGTGTAGGAATAAGAAAAATCTATTATGTCCAGAAGTTCATTGAGTTTGCCGATTTTCATAAAGCGCCTCCTGCGTATTCATATAGACACATTTTAGCAAAATGGACTGTAAAAGTCAATTTCACAGACATATTTTCACGACAAAAAGGAGGCTGCTGGCTGCAGCCTCCAAATATCAGTGGTTTTCCAACCACTCGTTTACCTTTGCCTTACCAATACGCTGGATATCCTCCTGAGGGTAGGGAGATGCCTCACCACCGTTTACGTACAGAAAGTAAAGACCTGCAGGTGTCTGATACAGTGTTTCTTCGTAACCGACAGGGTCACCGAAGCTTCCGAAGGTTGTCTTCTTAATCAGGGTTGCGGTTTCGGTATCATATTCTTTTTTGCAAATAATTTTTTTCATTATGTATTCCTCCATAGTTTAATACACAATCATTATATCGTGGATATTGGCAAAATCAAGAGGTTTTCTGGCACATTTCCGGTAAATTCTGGACGAAATGGTTAAATTATGTTATAATTCTTGCAGAGGAAGGTGTTATTGTGCAAAATATTCCAATGTTTACCACAGAAAACGGTATAGCCAGCTTGACCTTAAAGGAAATTCCGTACACCCATAAAGCGTATATTACCATCCAGGATGCCAGTCAGCCAAGGGAGCTCTTGGCGGAATGTGTGGATTTTTGCCGTGCTGTGGGTGCGGAGGAATTCTATGCAACCGGACATAACTTTTTGGAGAGCTTCCCGTTGCACACAACTATCTATGAAATGAAACGTCCTATTTCTGATTTGCCGGAAACGGATGCTTGTCTGTTTCCGGTGCAGGAGAAGACAATGGAACAATGGCGCAATATTTACAACTGCAGGATGTCGGGAGTGTCCAATGCTGCTTTCATGACAATTGCGGATGCGCAAAGACATATCCGGGAGGGAAATGCCTATTTTGTGCATAGAAATGGCACACTTTTGGGGATTGGCATTGCCGGTGGAGAAAGAATAGAAAATGTGATTTCTGTCGTACCCGGTTCGGGACAGGCTGTTCTTTCTGCTTTGCTTTCTGTACTGTCCGGTGAAATTGCCGGCTTGATAGTTGCCGATGATAACCGGAGGGCAGTTGCGCTTTATGAGCGACTTGGTTTTGTAAAAACCAGAGAAATATCACGTTGGTATAAAATTTTTCTGGATGTCAAGTAAAAACACTTGACAAACCAATCAATGTGTAGTATCATACATCAGGTGTCAAGGAAGAAGCCTTGACAGGGAGGTCTTTTATGGGCGCATTGGAGATGACGCTGCTTTTTGATTATTACGGCGAATTGCTGACAGAGCGTCAGCGCATGTGCATTGACCTGCGGCATAATCAGGACCTTTCTCTGGCAGAAATTGCTCAGGAGTTAAATGTGAGTCGTCAGGGTGTTCACGATAACCTGACAAGGGCTGAAGCGCTCCTGCGAAATATGGAGGAGAAGACTGAGTGTGTTCGCCGTGACCTGGCTTCCCGAAAGGCAATCGCCAGAATTCTGGAGATTGCAAAAGAACTCGAAACGAACAAAGATACCTATGTGTCCGACCTGGCAGGGCAGATTATTGCCGTTGCTGAGGGTGTGGAGGAATAACAATGGCATTTGAAGGATTAACTGAAAAAATTTCTGCTGCCTTCAAAAAGCTCAGAGGTAAGGGACGCTTGAAGGAAGCGGATGTTAAGGAGGCTATGCGGGAAATCCGTATGGCGCTTCTGGAAGCGGATGTCAGCTACAAGGTCGTTAAGGATTTTACAAAATCCGTTACGGAGCGCTGTGTTGGCACAGATGTTTTGGAATCCTTAAGCCCTGCCCAGATGATTGTAAAGATTGTCAATGAAGAGCTGACTGCGCTGATGGGCAGCGATACAAAGCATATTACTATCAATCCAAACGGACCTACCGTTGTAATGCTGGTGGGCTTACAGGGCGCTGGTAAAACTACCAACGGCAGTAAGCTGGCAGGACTTATGAAGCGTCAGGGAAAGAACCCTTTGCTGGTAGCCTGCGATATATATCGCCCTGCTGCGATTACGCAGTTAAAAGTCTGCGGTGAAAAGCTAGGCATTCCCGTATTTGAAAAGGGCACGCAAAGCCCTGTACAGACGGCAAAAGAAGCGGTGCTATACGCACGTCAACACGGTCACGATATGGTATTTCTGGATACTGCCGGCCGTTTGCACGTGGACGAAGCGCTTATGCAGGAGCTTAAGGATATCAAGTCCACGGTCCAACCGGATGAAATTTTGCTGGTTGTGGATGCAATGACCGGTCAGGATGCAGTTAATGCAGCGCAGAGCTTTAACGAGTGGCTGGATATCGATGCAGTTATGCTCAGTAAGCTGGACGGTGATGCCCGTGGCGGCGCAGCCTTGTCTGTCCGCGCTGTGACAGGAAAGCCCATTAAATTTGCCGGTATTGGCGAAAAGCTTGAGGATATTGAACCCTTCCATCCGGACCGTATGGCCTCCCGTATTTTGGGTATGGGCGATGTGCTCACCCTGATTGAGAAGGCAGAAAAGGCTTACGATGAGAAGAAAGCCGCTGAGATGGAGGAAAAGCTTAAGTCCAATAAGTTCACCCTTCAGGATTTCTATGACCAGATGGTACAGATGAAATCCATGGGCTCGATGCAGGATATTTTAGCACAGCTGCCCGGCGGCGCAGGTTTGAAGAATGTCCAGCTGGATGAAAAAGCAATGGCGCACACCGAGGCAATTATCCTCTCCATGACCCCGAAGGAGCGGGAAAATCCCGGCATTATCGGAGCCAGCAGAAAGAAACGGATAGCCAATGGCTGTGGCTTAAAGGTTGAGGATGTCAACAGGCTCCTGAAATCCTTTGAGCAAATGCGTGCTATGATTAAACAATTCTCCGGACCCGGCGCTGGAAAGAAGATGAAGCGTATGCGTGGCTTTGGAGGCCTGGGTGGTTTCCCGGGATTTTAATATGTTCGCTGTAAGCAAAAAGAGCTTTGCGATATAGATACACTACATTTGGAGGTGAAAAGAAATGGTTAAAATTAGACTTAGAAGAATGGGTGCCAAGAAGAATCCCTACTACCGTATTGTTGTTGCTGATTCCCGCAGCCCCCGTGACGGCCGCTTCATCGAAGAGCTCGGCACTTACGATCCCATGGCCGACGGCGCGAAGC
>JAFXAQ010000020.1 GCA_017516925.1 Oscillospiraceae bacterium
CGAAAGCGGCTACTATGTGGAAGTGTTTGTGTACCTGGGCTGTGTGGCAGAGATCGATGATGTGTACCTGAGTTTCACCATTGGTGCGCTGGAAGGAAGCTCCGACAATCCTATGGAACTGTTCAAGCTGGAGGATGTGCAGACTCTGCTATCCTCTGCAGAGTTCTTCCCCGCCCAGGAGGCAGAGGCAACCAATTGATATTCGCCATATCAACGAAAGAAACAATTTGAGACAATCAAGACCACCGGCTTAGCCGGTGGTCTTGACTTACCCTTTTCGATAAGCGTAAATTACCTCATCCGTCAGCTTTGCTGACACCTTCTCCTCGAGGAGAAGGCTGATTTCGGTATCTTGCATTCACCGGGGCTGCGTGGTAGAATAGGCAAAAGAGGTGTTTGGATATGGCAAACAAAGGAACAATCATTTATTTAAACGGTGTGACCAGCTCCGGCAAGACCTCCATTGTGGAGGCTCTGCGAGCAAAAGGCGCCGACTTCTACTATTTGTCCGACGATATTTTTGAGGACAACATCATCGACATCGAATACGACGCCCCCGGCTACTGGGAAGCACTTGCGGAGGCGGTTTTTCTGATGTACCGCACCGCCGCCCTGTTCTCCGACCACGGAAAAACGGTGGTGCTTGACAGTATGCTATTGGAAAAGTCCGCCTTTATCCCCCATTATGAACGGATGTTGGAGATTTTTCGGGAGCAGCCTTTGAAGGTGGTGGATGTGCACTGTCCCTTGGAAATTTGTCGCCAGCGGAGCGCCCAACGCCCTGACCGCTATGAAAATCAGCCCCAAGAGCAGGCTAACCTGATGGCACAGAATGTGCGGTACGATTTGCGCCTGGACACAAGCCGCCTTACCCCCGCAGAGTGTGCTGAAAAGATTTTGGAACAGTTTTTCTGGGATAGAATTTGATAAAACGGCAATTTTGTTGCCAAAACCAAGGTTTTTTCTGCAAAAAGGGCTTGACTTTTGTTTCCCGGTTTGTTAAAATAGTCCAGCCGCATCGAATGGGCTTTAATCAGTGCGCCCAAAAACGCCTGAGCCTTTAGAGCGAGACTACACATTATAAAGTAGGTGAAAAAGGAAATGAAAGCAGTTATCGTAACTGGTGGCAAGCAGTACACCGTGGCTGAGGGCGATGTTTTGTACATCGAAAAGCTGGAGGTTGAGGCTGAAGCTACCGTCAAGTTCGACCAGGTTCTGGCTATTCTGGATGGTGAGAACTCCAAGATCGGCGCTCCCGTTGTGGAGGGTGCTACCGTAGAGGCTAAGGCGATCAAGAACGGCAAGGCTAAGAAGATTACCGTCTTCAAGTACAAGGCCAAGAAGAACGAGAAGAAGAAGCAGGGTCATCGTCAGCCCTACACCAAGGTGGAAATCACCAAGATCGCGCTGTAATTATGACCAGATGCGATTTTTTTATGGACGGTGACCGGATTACCGGCTTTACCGTTTACGGACACAGCGGCTACGCTGAGGCAGGAAGCGACATTGTCTGCGCTGCCATCTCCGCTGTTGTAACTATGGCCGAGACCACCATCAATGATGTGTGCGGGGAAAAGGCCAAGGTTCGGGTCAAAGAGGAGGACGCCCGCGTCACCCTGACCCTGCCTACTTCCTGCGACGAGGAAGAGACTGTGCAGGCGGTTTTATCCGGACTGCTGCTGACCCTCGTCAATTTCAAGGAAGAGTACCCCGATTATATTGAAGTTTTGGAGGTGTAATACCATGATGAAAATCGGTATTCAGTTTTTCGCTCACCATAAGGGCGGCGGTTCTACCAAGAACGGTCGTGATTCCGAGGCTAAGCGTCTGGGCGTGAAGCGTGCTGACGGTCAGTTCGTTCTGGCTGGCAACATTCTGGTTCGCCAGAGAGGCACACACATTCATCCCGGTACCAACGTGGGTATCGGCAGCGACGACACTCTGTTCGCTCTGATTGACGGTACCGTCAAGTTCGAGCGCAAGGGCAAGGATCGTCGTCAGTGCTCTGTTTACGCTGTGGAGCAGTAATCACGAAATCCCGTATGGCTTACAAAGGGCTGCTGCATACTAAGTGCAGCAGCCTTTTCATTTTCCATCTCCCACAGAAAGGAGAATTCTTATATGTTTGTAGATAAAGTGCGCATTACCGTGTGCGGCGGTCGGGGCGGTGACGGCGCGGTGGCATTCCACCGGGAAAAGTACGTTGCCTCCGGCGGTCCTGACGGCGGTGACGGCGGTCACGGCGGCAGTGTGATTCTGCGGGTCAACGACAATCTGACCACGCTGCTGGACTTCCGCTATAAAAGAAAGTATTCTGCCCAGTCCGGTGAAAACGGTCAGGGACGGAAAATGAGTGGCAAGCGTGGCGAGCCGCTGATTATTCAGGTGCCCCGTGGTACCGTCGTCCGGGATGCGGAAACCAACCAAATTATTGTGGATATGTCCACTGAGGACGATTTTATCCTTGCCAAGGGCGGCAGAGGCGGCTGGGGCAATGCCCACTACGCTACCCCCACCCGGCAGGTGCCCCGGTTTGCCAAGGCCGGTATCAAGGGTCAGGAGCGAGATGTGATTTTGGAGCTGAAGCTGCTGGCAGACGTGGGTCTGGTAGGCTTTCCCAACGTGGGCAAGTCCACCTTGCTCTCCGTCACCTCCAACGCCCGCCCCAAAATTGCCAACTACCACTTCACCACTCTGTTCCCCAATCTGGGTGTGATTTATGTGGAGGAGGGTGTGTCCTTTGTCATGGCAGACATCCCCGGCATTATTGAGGGCGCTGCCGAAGGCGCAGGCTTGGGACACGATTTCCTGCGGCACATTGACCGCTGCCGCCTTCTGGTGCACGTGGTGGATGTGTCCGGCTGCGAGGGTCGTGACCCTGTGGAGGATTTTGATGCTATTTGTGAGGAGCTCCGGGGCTACAGCGTTGACTTGGGCGACCGCCCCATGATTGTTGCCGCCAACAAATGTGACCTGTTGCCCCCGGACAGCGACAACTTAGAGCGACTGCGCGCCCACGTTGAAGCAGCCGGCTGCCAGCTGTATGAGATTTCTGCAGGCACCACCCAGGGCACCAGGAAGCTGATGCAGGTGGTGGCAGAAAAGCTGCGCACCCTGCCTCCGGTTACCATTTATGAGCCGGAGTATGTGGAGGTCATTGCCGAGGCGGGTGACCCCAAGGAGCTTACCATCGAGCATCTGGGCAGCACCTGGGTGGTCACCGGCACCTGGCTGGAACGGCTGATTATGAACATCAACTTCGACGACTACGAATCGAGAAACTATTTCGATTTGCAGCTGCGTAAGTGCGGTCTGTTTGCCCGTCTGGAAGAAATGGGCATCGCCGACGGCGACGTAGTGGACATCTACGATATGCAGTTCGAATATCAGAGATAATTTTATTTTTGACACATACAACCCCTCGACGGCAATTCGTCGAGGGGTTGTATATGTTGGCGGCGGGAGCAAGCCCCCGCCCTACCTTGACCTGCAGCTGCGTAAGTAGAGCGGGGGGGCTTGCTCCCGCCGTGAACCCGCAATTTGAAAATCTGCAGATGGCATTGCGCATCTGCAGATTTTGCTATATAATAGCCTTGGTGATTATTATGGAAAATTATTTACCGAAGAGAAAACACCCTCGCCTGAAAGATTATGATTACAGCACCGCCGGCGCATATTTTATTACAATCTGCACCCACAATAGACAGTGCTTACTGTCCCGCATCGTAGGGCGGGGGCTCGCTCCCGCCGAAACCCAATATACCACATACGGACAAATAGCAAAGGAACAGCTATATCTGTTAGAAAAAAGATATCCTTCCTTGAAAATTGATCAATATGTGATTATGCCAAACCATCTTCACGCTATCCTTTTTATAGAAGAAATGGCGGGTGCAAATCTTCGCCCCAGGATTACAGATATCGTTTGTGCATACAAATCGCTGACAACCAGAGCATGCAAGAAGGTGCAACCCATAGATAAGCTATTCCAAACTTCATTTTATGAGCATGTGATCCGCGGGCGTGAGGATTATGAGGAAATTGCAGAATATATTGTAAATAACCCAAAACAGTGGGAATTAGATAAGCTATATGTGGAAGCGTAAGTATTTGGAATAAAATTATGACAAATTCCCTCGACGGCAATTCGTCGAGGGGTTGTATATGTTGGCGGCGGGAGCAAGCCCCCGCCCTACATAGCTTTTAGGGTTCTTTGTATTTTTCGGTGGCAAGTTCCGGGTACTTGGAATAGTCGATTTGGTAGTAGTCTTTTCTGCCGTCTTGGCGGCTTCTGGCATAGGCATTAACCTGCTTGTCTGTCTTCATAAAGCAGCGGAAGGGGTCTTCCGCGCTCTGGGGAGAAGCATCATAGTGGTACCAACCTGTGCCGATATTCACAAGAAGCCAGAAATGGGAGGACTTACCCTTATACCGTTCTACCGGAAGATTCTGAATTCCCAGCTTATCCAAAAGCACCTTGGCAATGGCAAAATAGTTGTAGCAGTCACCCTTTTTGTACTTCATTGCCTTGTAGGCTGCGGCAAGCAGCTCTGTTTCCTTGGAGCTGCTGTAGGAAACGTTCTTACGGATGTACATAAATACTGCGTAGATTTTGTCATGGTCGGACATACCGTCTTCGATGATTTTATCCAGAATTTCCTGAGCCATTTCGTCTATCAATTCTGCATTGACCACCAATTTGTCACTGACGAAAAGCTCTCGCTCCACCTTTGTCACATTGCCGCTTTTGTCGGCAGCCTCGTATACGATGGTATATGTGCCCTCCTGCTCCAGGTTGACGGCACTGGCATCGATGGTAAAGCTGATTTCCCCATCCCGGTCATCCGTGGCAGTCACGCCCTCCCGGTAGGATACCGCCTGACCGATATTGACGGTGAGCTTTTCCATTTCAGAAAACACAGGGGCTGTGGTATCGGCAATCACAGTCACCTTGGCAGACACAAGCCCGATGTTTCCCGAGGTGTCCGTCAACCGGATTGTAACGGTCTGCTCCCCCAACTTTGTAAAATCCGGGGTCTTTTCAAAGGCAACCGTCACCTCTGTGGCATCTGCAATATCCTTTACAAACGCATCCGGGGTCAGCGTTTCATCGTTGTAGATGGTGTGCTCCACCGGCGTGCCTGTAGGCTTGGTGGTATCCACCACCTTTAAGGTGCTGACATAATTTTTCTTCTTATAGGAAAATTCCAGCTTATGCTCTCCCAGCTGTTCCAGAGAAATACCGGAAATATCGGTGAGCAAGGTGACCTTTTTTTCTTCCTTGACAAACTGCTCCAGCGGAATTTCTTTGCTTCCCAGCTCCACCGCTACAGCTTCCACCACAGGCGAGGGCTCAAACACCACAGCGCAGGTGACCAGGGAGGATGCCGCAAGCACCACTGCCACCACAATCCAAATCATTATCTTTCGCATAAAAGCCTCCCAAGAGGTTATCGTTCATAGCAAGGTCCTATTGTACGCAATTTTCGACAAAATGTCAACCTGGTTGATTTGCTTTGGTTTTTGGTATATAATAAAATATATGCTATTGGAATTGAGGTAGACTATGGATTTTAAGGTTTTGGCAGTGGGCGACGTGGTGGGAAATCCGGGTATGGACCGGATTTGCCGCAGTTTGCGGTACTGCAAACGGCAGACCGGCGCAGACTTTGTGATTGTCAACGGAGAAAATGCCGCTGTGGTGGGGTTAACGCCGCAGCAGGCAGAGGAAATTTTCGATGCCGGGGCGGATGTGATTACTATGGGCAACCACACCTTCGGCAAGCGGGAATTGGTAAACTATATGGAAGACAATTCCCGGATTTTGCGTCCTGCCAACTACGCCCCCCAGGCCCCCGGCAGGGGCTGGGGTATTTATGACAGCAAGGCAGGTCCGGTGGCTGTTATAGACCTGCAGGGGCGGTGTAATATGGATTACACCCCGGACAATCCCTTTTTGGCGGTGGAGAAAATTCTGCCGCAGCTGGGCACCAAGCTGATTTTCGTGGAGCTTCACGCAGAGGCTACCTCGGAAAAGCTGGCCATGGGCTATATGCTCGACGGCAAAATCTCTGCCCTGTGGGGCACCCACACCCACGTGCCCACAGCAGACAACCAAATTCTTCCCAAGGGCACCGGCTATGTGACGGACCTGGGAATGACCGGACCCAAGCACTCAGTTTTGGGCATTCGCCCGGATTTGTCCATTGCCAAATTCCGGGGAGATTTGCCGGAGCGTTACCGCTGGGCAGACGGACCCACCAAACTGGAAGGTGTCCTGTTTACCATCGACACCGCCACAGGTCTTTGCAAGCACACAGAAAGGGTTATGCTGGATGATTAAGATTTTACACAGCGCTGACTGGCATCTGGATGCGCCGCTGGGGCTTTCTGACACTGCCCAGCGGGAGCGTCTGCGCCGGGAAATGGCGAAAATTCCGGAGAAAATTGTCGCCCTTTGCAAGGAAAACAAGTGCGATATTTTGCTCCTGGCTGGAGATGTTTTTGATGGGGCATATGCCGCCGATACCCTGCAGGATTTGAAAAACGCTCTGCTAAAGGTGGAGATTCCGGTGTTTATTACACCGGGCAACCACGATTTCGTAGGTCCGGACAGTCCCTGGCTATCGGAAAGCTTTCCAGAAAATGTACATATTTTCACCCACCCGGCTATGGAATCTGTGGGCTTGCCGGAGCTGGACTGCCGGGTTTACGGCGCAGGCTTCATTTCCCCGGACTGCCCGGGACTGTTGGCAAATTTTGAACATCGGTACGAAGAAAAGTATGCCATCGGTGTTTTACACGGTGACCCCACCCAGATATCCTCTTCCTATAACCCTATCACCAAAGAACAGGTGAAGTCCTCCGGGCTTTCCTATTTGGCACTGGGTCACATCCACAAGGGCGGTGCCTTTACTGCCGGCGCCACTTTATGCGCCTGGCCCGGCTGTCCTATGGGGCACGGCTTTGACGAGACCGGAGAAAAGGGCGTACTGCTTGTGACGGTTGACGAGACTGCCACCGCAGAATTCATCCCCCTGGACACCCCCCGGTTTTACGATTTGCAGACACCTGCGGAAGACGGTCTGGACAGCGTTTTGCCCCCGGTGGGGAACGACCATTTTTACCGCGTTACCCTGACAGGTCCCAGTGAGCCTGTGGATTTGGCGCAGCTGCAAAAGGAGTATGCCCATTTCCCCAACCTGGTTTTGCGGGACAGTACCACACCGCCTCTGGACATCTGGGGCAGCGCCGATGCGGACACGCTGGAGGGAATGTTCTTTGGCGCTTTAAAAGAGCACAACAGTGAGACAGCCACATTGGCTGCTAAAATATCCCGGCAAATCCTCAACGGACAGGAGGTGACTTTGCCGTGAGAATTCTCTCCATGACTGCCACCTTCGGCAAGCTGGATGGGGACACCCTGACCCTGAACCCCGGGCTGAATGTGAAATACGCTCCCAACGAATGGGGCAAAAGCACCTGGTGCGCCTTTTTGGTGGCAATGCTTTACGGTGTGGACTCCAAGGAGCGTACCACCAAGGACAGCCTTGCGGTAAAGGAGCAGTACAAGCCCTGGTCCGGCAAGGAAATGTCCGGACGGATGGAAATTTTGTGGAACGGCAAGGCTATCACCCTGGAGCGCAGCAGTAAGGGGCGGTTTCCGATGGCGCAGTTCCGTGCCTTTGAAACCGACACCGGGCTGGATGTGCCGGAGCTGACGGCTGAAAACTGCGGGCAGACCCTTCTGGGTGTAGAAAAAAGCGTATTTCTCCGTTCCGGCTTCCTGCGGCTGACGGATATGCCGGTAACCCAGGATGAGGCGCTGCGCCGACGGCTGAATGCGCTGGTAACCACAGGTGACGAAAGCGGTGCCGCAGACGACCTGATGCAAACCCTAAAGGACCTGAAAAACCGCTGCCGTCACAACAAAACCGGTGAACTGCCCAAAGCAGAAGCTTTGCAGGCGGAGCTGGAAGAAAAAATTTCGCAGCTGGAAAGTCTGAAGCTGCAAGCTGCCCGCATTGAGCAGCGGCAGGCGGAGGTAAAAACCGCCCTTTCCTCTTTGGAAAATCATATGGCAGCCCTGCGTTATACGGCTTCTTTAGAAACTGCCGCCCGATTGGAAGATGCAGAAAAAGCCCGGACAGCTGCCAAAGCACGGTTGGAAGAAATCACAGCTGCTTGCCAAGATTTGCCGGAGCAAGGAGAAATTCAGGAAAATCTGCGGCTTTTGGAGCAGCTGGCTGTTCAGCAAGCCGCTGCCGCAGGAGAAATCCTCCCCCCGGCAGAGGAAGCCCCCGGCGCACCTGTCATCTATGCAGGGCTGACACCGGCGGAGGCAGTTGCCAAGGCTCAGGAAGACAAAGCTGCCTATGACAAGCTGAACAAGCCTGTTTCTCCCCTGCTGCTGATTTTGGCGGTGCTGTTTGCCGTTGCCGGGGCATTGACCCTTTCTGCACCTTTCTGCATTCCCCTGTTTGCGGTTGCCGCAGCGCTGCTGGCGATATACTTCATAAAGCAACGGGGCAAGAAATCAGAAAGGGAAGCTATGGTTTCCCGGTATCAGGGTGTGGACAGCAGCCTTTGGATTGCAATGGCAATTCAATATCAGGATGCCATGGAGAATTTTAACCGCAGAAATGCGGCGCAAGCTGCGCTGCAGAAGGATATTCAACTGCGGAAGGATACCATTCAGGCGCAAATTGACCGCATTACCCAAGGTAAAACCGTGGCGGAAGCCACTGCTGCTTTTACAGATATGCTCATCCGGCATCAGGCGCTTCAGCAGGCGCAGGACACCTATCAGCGGGCAACGCTTCGCTGGGAAGAATTGGGCATCCTCATTGAGAAGGTTGCGCCCCCCGCCCTGCCTGACACGCTTACCTTCACCAAAGAGCAAACCCAACAGCAGATAATCGCTCTGCAGGCAGAAGCCCAGCAGCTTCAGCGAAGCCTGGGGCTGTGTCAGGGACAAATGCACAGCTTAGGCTCTGCAGATACCCTGACCCGGGAGCTTTCTCAGGTCAACGCCCGAATCGAAAAGCTGATGCAATACGACAGCGCCATCGCTCTGGCCATGCAAGCTCTGGAAACCGCCACCAAGGAGCTGCAGCGGCGGTTTGCGCCCCAGATTTCCGGGCGGGCACAGGCGCTGTTTGCAAAGCTTACCGGCGGTCGGTATAACCGGCTGCAGCTGACCCAGGATTTTTCTCTGGAGGCTGGCGCTGTGGGCGAAAACACCCTGGCAGAGGCCCGGTTCCGCAGTGACGGCACCGTGGACCAGCTGTATCTGGCGCTGCGGCTGGCAGTTTCCGAGGCGCTGACACCGGAGGCGCCGTTGGTTCTGGATGATGCGCTGGTGCGCTTTGACGATGACCGGCTGGCGCTGGCGATGGCGCTTCTGGCAGAGCAGGCGGAAAATCGGCAGGTTATCCTGTTTTCCTGTCAGCACCGAGAAGGAGGTTAAAGCTATGCAATTACGTGAAGTTACAATGCTTGCCATTGTTCTGCGAATCGTGTTATCCGTGCTCATTGGCGGACTGATTGGTCTGGAGCGAGAGCTGAAAAACCGCCCCGCAGGACTGCGTACATATATGGTTGTCAGTCTGGGCGCCTGCCTGATTATGCTGACAAACCAGTATATCTATCAGGCTGTTGGCACCGGCGACCCGGTGCGGATGGGTGCGCAGGTGGTCAGCGGCATCGGCTTTTTGGGTGCCGGTACCATTATGGTCACAAGAAGAAATCAGATTAAGGGCTTGACCACCGCCGCCGGTCTGTGGACCGCTGCCGGTGTTGGACTTGCCATCGGCGTGGGCTTTTATGAGGCGGCGATTATCGGCGGTGTTGCCGTTTATCTAATTATGACATTGATGCAAATCATCGACAAAAACGTGCAGCGAAAAAACAAGTCTCTGGAGCTGTATGTGGAGCTGGCAAAGCAAATGCCCCTGGGCGACCTCCTGCGGGAGCTGCAAGCCCGGGAAATTGAAATCCGGGACATTCAGCATGAGCTTAACAGCGCAACCGAGGACGGTGTCCGGGGCTATATTGTGTATTTGAAGCAGAAGAAGCGGCAAAGCCACCTGGAACTTTTGGACGATTTGCAAAGTATTCCCGGTGTTGTATTCCTGGAAAAGCTATAAAAAAATGAATTGCCCTTGGGAGATTTTCCCAAGGGCAATTTTTGATTTTAAGCCTTTTCCAGCGCCAGAGTGCGTGTGGTAGTGTCGCAGACCTCGGTGGGTCCAAAGTACTGGATGGCGCCGGGGTAGATATAGCAGGTCTCCTCAGCCCACTTCTCTCTGTTATCAGCGAAGAAGGTGAAGGGCTTGCCCTCCAGCTCCACCAGCGCCTTGCGGATAACCGGCTTGTCGTGACCGTGACGGCGCTCCATATTCATCATCTTGGTGATAGGCATACCACCGGCAATCCACTGTTCAGCAGGCTTGGACAGGTTGGAAACCTTACTCAGGTAGCCGTTAAAGCCATACTGAATCAGCATAAAGGCATTGTAGCCCAGGCTGTAGCAGTAGTCTGCATCAAAATTGGAGGGGAAAGCGCAGCGGCCTTCGTAGCCCAGGAAGTGATGCAAGGGGGAGAACTTACCGGTGTAGGTGCCGGCAGCCTTGCGGGCAGCCAGGTTTTCCTTGACCATTGCAGAGAACAGCTTTTCGGACTCAATCAGGGACACCTGCACGTTGCCGTGGGGGTCACGCTCCAGGAACAGCTGCTGCTGAATGCCCTGGGGCAGAATTGCAAACACAGCCATAGATGCCTCAGTCAAGCCGTTCTGAATGAATGCGTACTTCTCTTCCCAGGAGGGCAGTGCATTAAAATCATCTGCCTTGCTGCCAGCCAGCAGCTCGTTGATTTCCGCAATCAGCACGGAGAACTCGGGAACAAACTCCACGATGCCTTCGGGAATCAAAGCCACACCGAAGTTCCAGCCCTTGGCAGCCCGGGCAGCGACGGAATCAGCAATGTAATCGGTAATCTGTGCCAAGGACATCTTCTTGGCAGCCACTTCCTCGCCAATGAGGCAAATGTTGGGCTGGGTCTGCAGCGCAGTTTCCAGCGCCACATGGGAAGCGCTACGTCCCATAACCTTTACAAAGTGCCAGTACTTCTTGGCGGAATTGGCATCACGCTCAATGTTGCCCACGATTTCTGCGTAGGTCTTGGTGGCGGTGTCAAAGCCGAAGGAGCACTCAATATCCTCGTTCTTCAGGTCGCCGTCGATGGTCTTGGGGCAGCCGATGACCTGCACACCGGTGTTGTTGGCGGCAAAGTACTCGGCCAGCACTGCGGCATTGGTGTTGGAATCGTCACCGCCGATAATCACCAAAGCGGTAATGCCGTGGTTCTTGCAGTTTTCTGCCACGATGGCAAACTGCTCCTCAGTCTCCAGCTTGGTACGTCCGGAGCCGATGATGTCAAAGCCGCCGGTGTTACGGTAGGCATTGATGTACTCGTCGTCGAAAATCAGGTAGTCATTTTCCAAAAGACCGCTGGGACCACCCTTGAAGCCATAGAGGACATTCTCCTTATCGGTAGCCTTCAGGGCATCGTACAAACCGCAGATTACGTTGTGACCGCCAGGTGCCTGACCGCCGGAGAGAATAACACCCACAACCTGCTTCTTGGCAGCGGAGGTGTTCTGACCCTTCTGGAAGGTAATCTCGTTTTTGCCGTAGGTATTGGGGAACAGGGCTTTAATCTTCTCCTGGTCTGCCACACTTTCGGTGGGGTTGCCGTTTTTCACACAGATCTCGGAAATGCCGTTGCGCAGCATACCGGGAAGCTTGGGCTGATACTGGTATCTGGCCAGCTGCAAAGGGGACTTGTTCATATTGCTTTCTCCTTATTTAAGTAATTCCACCGAATATTATACTCGATTATTTTCCAAAGGTAAATAGCTATTTCCCAATTTTTCTGCTAAAAAAATGTCCTTTTCCCAAAGTGTAATTGTGAAATTCCCATATAATTTCCGGATTACAAAGATTTATGTTGAAACTGGATTTTTTTGTGCTATAATGGTATCGTAAAAAATTGCGGTTTTCCGCTTAAGTTAGAAAGGATTGATACATATGGCTTTAGTAACCACTACCGAGATGTTCAAGAAGGCTTATGACGGCGGCTATGCCATCGGCGCTTTCAACGTCAACAACATGGAAATCATCCAGGGCATCACCGAGGCTTGCGCTGAGGAAAATGCTCCTGTGATCCTGCAGGTTTCCAAGGGTGCCCGTGCTTATGCCAACCCCACCTACCTGGTGAAGCTGGTTGAGGCTGCTGTGATTGAGTGCCCCAACATTCCCATCGCGCTGCACCTGGACCACGGTGACAGCTTTGAGACCTGCAAGTCCTGCATTGACGGCGGCTTTACCTCCGTTATGATCGAC
>JAFXAQ010000021.1 GCA_017516925.1 Oscillospiraceae bacterium
AAGTTCACCCCCGAACAATGCACTGTGAACGAGCAGGGCATTCTGGTTCCTCCTGCTCTGCGCTTCGATGTTCTGGAAGAAGTTACCAAGCGTCTGCCCGGCTTCCCCATCGTGCTCCACGGCTCCTCCTCCGTTCCCCAGGAATACGTGAAGATGGTCAACGAGAACGGCGGCAAGATGCCCAACGCCATCGGCGTGCCCGAGGAGCAGCTGCGCAAGGCTGCAGCCCTGTCCGTCTGCAAGATCAACATTGACTCCGACCTGCGTCTGGCACTGACCGGCACTGTTCGTAAGTACTTCAACGAGCATCCCGACCACTTCGACCCCCGTCAGTACCTGAAGCCCGCCCGTGCAAACATCAAGGAGATCGTTCGTCACAAGCTGGTGAACGTTCTGGGTTGCGCCGGCAAGGCCTAATTCCTTATAACAATTTTGGGACACCCGTTTGGGTGTCCCACTTTTTGTATGCGTGTATTACTACTTTCGATACCCTTCCGGAATGCCAAGCAGATAATCCGCTGACACTCTGAAGAAATGGCAAAACGAAACAATATCCGCAATACTGGGCTCAAATTTACCGCATTCAATGTAGGATATCTTCCGTTGGGTCATATTTAGTGCATTTCCCAGTTGCGTCTGATTCAAATCCCGGTCCTCTCGAAGGTTGCGCAGTTTCTCTCCCAATGACAACACCATTTCCATCACCTCGGTCATATTTTATCCTAGACACAAAATATCTATTGACATTTAGATATAAAATGTCTATACTAAATACAGATGAGGGTTTTAACCTTCCAGCAAAAAAAGAAAGAGGTATTTCTATGAAAAAGTTTGTTTCCCTGATTTTGTCTTGCATTCTTCTGCTTAGCTTGTGTGCTTGCAGCGTCGAGCCCTCTCTGGTTGGCACGGTGCCCGCAGATAATAAAGCGCCCGTTGAAACACCCACAACTGTCAGTGATAAGGTGTTTACCCTTGGCGATTCCGTGGAACTTAACGATGTGGTTGTCAGCTTTGTAGATTTGATTGAGAGCAACGGCTCTAAGTACTTTAAGCCCGCTGACGGCAACGTGTTCGTGGCTTGCGAATTTGAAATCGTTAACAACTCCAAAGAAGACTTGTCCGTTTCCTCTATGTTAAGTTTTGAGGCTTATTGTGATGATTATACCTGCGAATACAGCATCAGCGCCTTAAGTGCAAACGACGACAAGAAACAGCTGGACGGAACTGTTGCTGCCGGAAAGAAAATGAAAGGCATTGTGGCTTATGAGGTCCCCTCTGATTGGAAGGAACTGGAAGTCCACTATACAGTAGATATTCTCGATAATAGCGAAATTGTGTTTGTGGCTACTAACAAGTAATACCCCTAATACGATACACTAATTCCATAAAATTGGACACCTTCGTAAGAAGGTGTCCTCTTCTTTTGCTAAGGGCTTGTAAACAGAAGAAAAATGTGGTAAACTAAGTTGACTTTAGTTTGCTTTGGAGGCAGATATGCGATTTTACGGATTTCCGTAGCTTTCTTCCCGACGAATACAAATAACATTTTAGGAGGAAAGTTATGTCAACCTTAAATGAAGAAATTTCCCGGCGCAGAACCTTTGCCATTATCTCCCACCCTGACGCCGGTAAAACCACCTTAACAGAAAAATTCCTGCTCTACGGCGGCGCCATTGCCCAGGCCGGTGTTGTCAAGGGCAAAAAGAATTCCCGGGCTGCCACCTCTGACTGGATGGAGATTGAAAAGCAGCGTGGTATTTCTGTCACATCCTCTGTGATGCAGTTCCAGTATAACGGCTTCTGCATCAACATTCTGGACACCCCCGGTCACCAGGACTTCTCCGAGGACACCTACCGCACCCTGATGGCAGCAGATGCGGCAGTGATGGTCATTGACGGCGCCAAGGGTGTGGAGCCCCAGACAAGAAAGCTTTTTAAGGTCTGCGCCATGCGCCACATTCCCATTTTTACTTTTATCAACAAGATGGACCGGGAAACCCAAGACCCCTTTGACCTTCTGGATGAGGTAGAACGGGAGCTGGGCATTGAGACCTACGCTATGAACTGGCCCATCGGCTGCGGCAAGGACTTCCAGGGCGTGTATGACCGGGAGAACAGCCAGCTGCTGTTTTTCTCCGGTATCAACGGCAAGGCAAAGGCCGACAAGCTGGCAATTGACCTGTATGACAGCCAGGTTGCCCAGCTTTTGGACAGCGAAACCAAGCATCAGCAGCTGATTGACGATGTGGAGCTTTTGTCTGCCGGTCGGGAAATGGATATGGAAGCGGTGCGAAAGGGCACCCTCTCCCCTGTGTTCTTCGGCTCTGCCCTGACAAACTTCGGTATTGAGCCGTTCCTGGAAAACTTCCTGAAGCTGACACCGCCTCCCCTGTCCAGAGTGGCAGACTGTGGCGAAGTGGATGCTTTCAGTCCGGATTTTTCCGCTTTTGTATTTAAGATTCAAGCGAATATGAACAAGGCACACCGGGACCGGCTTGCCTTTATGCGAATTTGCTCCGGCAAGTTCCAGCGGGATACGGAATATTACCATATGCAGGGCGGCAAGAAAATGCGTCTTTCCCAGCCCCAGCAGCTGATGGCTGCCGAGCGTGAAATCGTGGAAGAGGCCTATGCCGGCGATGTCATCGGCGTGTTCGACCCGGGCATTTTTGCCATCGGCGACACCATCACTGTGCCTTCCAAAAAGTTCCTCTATTCCGGTATCCCCACCTTTGCCCCGGAGCATTTCTGCCGGGTATCTGCAAAAGATTCTATGAAGCGCAAGCAGTTTGTCAAGGGTACGGAGCAGATTGCCCAGGAAGGTGCCATCCAGATTTTTAAGGTGCCCAATTCCGGTATGGAAGAGGTTATCGTGGGCGTTGTGGGCACGCTGCAATTTGATGTGTTCCAGTACCGGATGAAAAATGAGTACGGTGTGGATTTGCGGATGGAGGGTCTTCCCTATGAGGAAATCCGCCTGATTGACAGCTACCCCGGGGATTTGGGTGACCTGAATTTAGGCTCGGATGCCGAGCTTTTGGAGGACTACCGGGGCAGAAGCCTGCTGGTCTTCTCCAGCTACTGGGCAATTGATTTCACCGTCAAGCGCAACCCCGGCCTTGTGCTGAAGGAAATTGTTGTCGAAAGCTAAAAATCTCCCCCGTATGCGATTGCATACGGGGGATTTTCATTTATTATGCTGCCGGCAATTTAACCGTTTCTCCCGTCGTCCAATCCAGCACCACAGGCGCTTGGTTAAACCGTTCTATACAAACATAGCGACCGCCCACAACAGAAAAATCAAAGACATTTTTCTGAAGGGTTTCTGTTTCTCCGGTGTCCAAGTCATAGCTTTTAAGCTTGTAGTTATCGTCCCGATAAAGAACGCAGCCGTCCAGCACCTGATAGAACCAAGTGTAGATAGGCAGCGGAGTGGTCACGCCGTCTTGCACCCGGTTGACCTGATAAGGCAATTGCCCCTCTTCTCTGTCATCTTCCTCGATCCACTGACAGATATACAAGACATCTGCGTCAGCAATGACTTTATTGGGGTCAAAATGCAAGGTAATTTTTTCAAAGTTAATTTCGTCCTTCAAGCTGCGGAAATAGCACTTTTCCCTTCCGGACTGCACTGCGTAAATATAAGTGTCATCCACAAAGTACTGGCTCACATTTTCCAGCAATTCTTCCTTTTGCATTGTCTGCAGGTCAATGCGGGTCAGCATTTCCCCGCCGTTGGTGTTATAGAGCATCGTTCCGTCCACATAAGCATTGGTGGCAGAAATCTCCGGGTAAACGGATTGGGGCGCTGAGCCGTCTTTGGGCTGTACCCGCAAGCCCCAGTTGTAGGCTCTGCCGGGGTCATTCTCATCTTGGGGCTCCACGGTTACACCCATCACATTGACATAGACAATGGCATCCTCCGTTGCAAACATATACACCGGTGTTTCATAGCGATCGCTCAGCGGATAGGTTTTCAAAAGCTTTCCGTTTACATCGTATTTGTAAATATAGCCCGGGGCGCCATAATAAATGGCATCATCACTGTAGACAAAGGTTCCCATACCGGTGGATAGGTTCGACACCGTCGAGCCGTTTTCTTCCGCCCGCAAAAAGCCGGTAATCACACCGGTGCTTGCCATTACGGTGATGGTAAGCGCCGCCACAGCTGCCGCAATCAGCGCTACACGACCTACACCCACACGGGGACGGCGGGCTGTTTTTTCGCTTTCTGCCAGCAACCCCTCCTCCACACCGCCGATCGCCTCCAATAATTGTTCTCGTTTCATAAATCATATCCCTCCTGTATCAGATATTTTCTTAACTTCTGGCGGGTACGGCTTAAAATCATACGGACATTGCCCTCTTTTAGTCCACATCTGCAGGCAATGGCAGGTATTTCCTCCAGATAAAAATACCGCCGCAAAAACACCTGCCGGTGCACCGCAGGTCGGGACTTAAGGAACTTGGTAATGGCACCTTGCAATTCCTTTACATCCACATTGTCTTCCACAGAGCTTCCCGTGGCAATGCACTCTCCCAATTCCTCCAACGCTACCGCCACCTGCCCACCTCCGCGACTGTCTGCATATTTCTTGCGCCAGATGCTGATGGCACGGTTTCTGGTGATTCGTCCCAAAAACAGCCGCAGGCACTGGGGGTGCTGGGGCGGTATACAGTTCCACGCCAAAAGCCAGGTATCCGCCACTGCTTCTTCAATATCACCGGAGTCAGGCAGTATTCCGGCAGCCACCACCCGGCAATAGCTGCCGTAGGTATCCATACACGCTTGCACTGCCCGCTCATCCCGATTTTGAAAAAGCGCTATTATTTTTTCGTCATACACAGGGAGTTCCCCCTTTCACTGAAAAGGCCTTTCTACTTAACAAGACGCAAACCATATCCAAATTGTAACACATTTTCCTTTTCAAGCAATACTCAGTATGTTATAATCAGGATAAGGGACGGGTAACCCGTCCCCTACACAATAGCTAGAGGTGCCATATGGAGCAACGGAAAACAAACCGAATACCGGAATATGACTACAGCACCAATGGTGCATATTTTGTCACCATTTGCACGCAGGACAGAAAACCGGTCTTATCCACCATCGTAGGGGACGGGTTTCCCGTCCCAAAACCTATCGGAAGCATCGCAGAAGAAATCATCCGGCAAATTCCAAATAAATACCCATTGGTGTCAGTGGATAAATATGTGATTATGCCGGATCACATCCACATACTGCTTCGGTTTGCTTTGGATTACGGGACGGGAAACCCGTCCCCTACGCTGGGAAATGTAATTGGGTGGTATAAATACCAAACAACAAAACTGATCAACCTGCGTATGAACACACCGGGTGTCAAACATTTTCAGCGGTCGTATTATGACCATGTGGTGCGTAATCAGCAGGATTATAACGAGGTTTGGGAATATATCGAAAACAATCCCCAAAAACGCTGGCTTGCACAAACAGAAAAACGCCCTTGAAAACCAGTGGTTTTCAAGGGCATTCTTATTAGAATTGGGTGGGTTCGATGTGCCAGATTTCTTCTGCGTACTGACGAATGGTACGATCGGAGGAGAATTTGGCAGAGCTTGCCACGTTCACCAGACACTTTCTGCCGAAGGCAATTCTGTCGGCATAATCCCGGTTGGCACGAAGCTTGGTATCGACGTAGCTTTCGTAGTCCATCAGCAGGAAGTAGTGGTCCGCCTGATGCCAATGGGTGCCGTCCAGCAGTGCGTGGTACAGCTCCTGCTGGTCGCCGTCGGTGGGTACCGTGCCGTCCACCAGGGAGTCAATCGCACGATGCAAATGGGAATTGTGGTCATAAATCCACCGGGGATTGTAGGTAGCCCGGCTGCTGTTAATCACATCCACGGTAGCACCGAAGATGTAGTTGTTCTCCTGACCTGCCTCCTTGACGATTTCCACGTTGGCACCGTCCAGGGTGCCCAGGGTTACTGCGCCGTTAAGCATCAGCTTCATATTGCCGGTGCCGGAAGCCTCTGTGCCTGCCGGGGAAATCTGCTCAGAAATATCTGCCGCCGGGATGATATGCTCGGCATAGGAGCAGTTATAGTTCTGGACAAAGACCACCTTCAGCTTATCGTGCATATCCGGGTCATTGTTAATCAGCCGGGAAATCCGGTTAATGTAGCGGATAATGGCTTTCGCCCGGGCATAGCCGGGAGCAGACTTTGCGCCGAACAGGTACACCGTGGGCTGGAAGTCGGGCAGCTCGCCATCTTTCAGCCGGAAGTAAATATCCATAATGGACAGGGCGTTCAGCAGCTGCCGCTTATACTCGTGGAGGCGCTTTACCTGCACATCGAACACAAAATCCGGGTTCAGGCGAATACCCTCTTTTTCGTAAACAACCTTACAAAGCTGCTCCTTCTTCACACGCTTTACATCGTTGAACTGACGCACCATATCGTCATCAATCATTTCCTTCAGCTTGGACAACCGGTCCAGGTCCTTCAGGAAATCGTCGCCGATGCGGTACTTAATCAGCTGGGTCAGCTCCGGATTACAAAGACCCAACCAGCGACGGGGGGTCACACCGTTTGTCTTGTTCTGGAACCGGTCCGGGAAAGCCTGATACCAGTCCTTGAAGCAATCGTCCTTCAAAATCTGGGAGTGGATTTCCGCCACACCGTTGACGTAGCTGCCCACGTAAACGCTCAAATTTGCCATATGGGCGGTGTTGTCCCGGATAATGAACAGCTCCGGATGCTCGCTTTTCAGCTTCTGGTCAATCCGGCAGATGATGTCCACAATCTGAGGCACCACGCTGCGCAGCAGCTCCAAATCCCACTTTTCCAACGCCTCACCCATAACGGTGTGGTTGGTGTAGGAGAAGGTCTTCTGGGCAACCCGGAAGCTCTGCTCAAAATCCATACCCTCCAGCATCAAGAGTCTAATCAGCTCCGGAATGGACATCGCCGGGTGGGTATCGTTCAGCTGCACCGCATAGAACTCCGCAAAGCGGCTCATATCCGTGCCGTGGGCAGACTTATATACCCGGAGCATATCCTGCAGGGATGCGCTGGAGAGCACATACTGCTGCTTGATACGCAGGCGCTTACCCTCCCAGGTGGAGTCATTGGGATACAGCACCCGGGTAATGTCCTCCGCCTTGTTCTTCTGGGTCAGGGCACGGAGGTAATCCTGGTCGTTGAAGGCATTAAAGTCCAGCTCCTCCTCCGCCTCGCACTGCCACAGCCGCAGAGTGCCCACGTTGTCCGTGCCATAGCCAATCACCGGCACGTCATAGGGCACTGCCAGCACCGTATGGTCCGGGAAGGAAACCTTCACCGTATGGTTATACCGGCGGTAGGACCAGGGGTCACCGTACTTCGCCCAGTCATCTGCCGTTTCCACCTGAGAGCCGTTGGCATCAAATTTCTGCTTGAACAGACCGAAGCGGTACCGCAAACCGTAGCCGGACAGGGGGATATTGGTGCTGGCGGCGCTGTCTAAGAAGCAGGCAGCCAGTCGACCCAGACCGCCGTTACCCAGCGCTGCGTCCTCCACATCCTCCAAAATCGCCAGGTCCACACCCCGCTGGGCAAAAACCTGCTTCATTTCCTCCAGAATGCCCAGATTGAACAAATTGGAGTACACCAGCCGACCAATCAGGTACTCAGCAGAAATGTAGTAAGCCTTTCTCCGGTGCATACGGGCGGCCTTGCTATGGCTCCAGTTATCACTGATTGCCATCATAACCGCCTTACCCAGCGCCTCGTGAAGCTCCTGGGCAGAAGCATCCTTCAGGGACACGTCATAGTTGAACTTCAGCTGAGCTTCCGTTATTTTCAGAATGTTCATACAATCGAATTTCATAGTCATTTCTCCTTATCTGCCATAAAGCCTTGTCTGGCGGCGCATTTTTCGGGCAAGGTCAGGGGTAAAGTGCGCTTTTTTTGCCCGCCAGGTCCAGTTATCCCCCATAGTGCCGGGGAAATTCATCCGGGCCTCTGCCCCCAAATCCAGATAGTCCTGCATTTGCAAAATGCAAAGCCTCGACACGCTGGAAAGGGCGGTGCGGATAACACCCTGCACCAAGCCTTCTTCTTCGTTCAGTCCCATATATTCTCTGGCGTAAGCCAGCACCTCCGGGTCTGCCTCCTCCAAATACTGACGGAGGGTCATATTGTCGTGGGTGCCGGTATAGCAAACGGTGTTCTCTATATATGTATGGGGCAAATATAAAGAAGGTTCCCGACTGTCAAAGGCAAACTGCAGCACCCGCATACCCGGAAGTCCCGCTTCGTCCCGGAGGGCAAAAACCGCCTCCGTCAAAAAGCCCAAATCCTCGGCAATCAGCTGCAGCTCCGGCAGCTGCTTCTCCACTGTCCGGAAGAAATCAATCCCCGGACCCTTTTCCCAAGCGCCATCTTTGGCAGTTTCTGCCCCATAGGGCACTGTCCAGTAGGCTTCAAACGCGCGAAAGTGGTCCAGCCGCACAATATCGTACAGCCTTGCTGCCTGCCGCAAACGGCGCAGCCACCAGCGGTATTGCTCCTTTTTAAGCCGATCCCAGCGGTACAGGGGATTTCCCCACAGCTGACCGTCCCGGGAAAAAGCATCTGGGGGCACACCCGCCACCTTTGTGGGCTTCAAATCCCCATCCAGCTGGAACAGTCCGGGCTCCGCCCACACATCGCAGCTGTCCAGCGGCACATAAATCGGCACATCCCCAATGATGGAAATGCCCTTTTCGTGGGCATAGTCCAGCACCTTCTCCCACTGGGTGTAAAACAAATACTGCACAAAGCTGTAAAAGCGAATTTCCTGTTTCAGCCGGGTTCGGGCCTGATACAGCGCCTCCGGCTCCCGGAATTTTTCTCCGGCAGGCCATTGATACCAGGGCTTATTGTCGTTTTCCGCCTTCAATGCCATATACAAGGCATAGTCAGAAAGCCAGCTGCTGCTGCGCAGGCAGAAATCATCCAGCGCCTGCCAATCGTCAAAGCTCTCGAAAGCCTGACGCAGGGCAGGAAGCTTACTTTGGTACTGGGCGAAAAAGTCCACCTTGTCCTCCCGGTCACCCCAGAAAAAGGTATCCAGCTGTTCCTTCGTCAAAAGTCCCTGTTCCACCAGCAAGGGGAAATCAATCAGGTAGGGATTTCCGGCAAAGGCGCTGCAGGACTGGTAGGGAGAATCTCCAAAACCGGTGGGTGTCAGGGGCAAAATCTGCCAGCACCGCTGCCCGGCTTCCTGCAAAAAATCAATATAGTCAAACGCGCACCTTCCCATACTGCCCACGCCGTATTCTCCGGGCAGAGAGGTAATGTGCATCAAAATGCCGCTTTTTCTCAATGCTTGCTCCTTATAGGTGTTGCCTTATTTTCTGCGGGTTAAACCGGAAAAATGCAAACCCTCCCCCATTGTTACTAATACCTGAAATTCTAACGTTTTTTTCCCTGTTTGTCAAGGGCGAAACACCTTTATAAAGTGGAACTTATTGGATAAAAAATCGAGGCACACTTCTCAAGGAAGTGTGCCTCATAATGTATGGAATTAGGCCTCCAGGTTGACCTTGGTGTTCTTGCCGAACACGTGGGTGCAGTTGCCGGGGAATGCCAGCTTGACAGTTGCGCCAGCCTTCAGAGCAGCAATCTCAGCACCGGTCAGGTTCATAGTGGAAACAATGACGATAACGTCCTTGCCACCGATGTCCACGTGCAGGTGGACAGAGGAGCCCATCAGCTCGTTAACGGTAATCTTAGCCTCGATGCCTTCGCCCTCGGACAGAACAATGTGCTCAGGACGAACACCCACAACGATGTCCTGCTCCTCCACATTGTTGGCAGCCAGCTTAGCCTGCTTCTCGTCGGACAGGGTAGCAATATAGCCGTTGAGCTCAACAGCGTACTTGCCATCAGCCTTGACCAGCTTGGCGTCGATCAAGTTCATCTGGGGAGAGCCGATAAAGCCTGCAACGAACAGGTTGTAGGGATGATCGAACACTTCCTGAGGAGTGCCGACCTGCTGGATGAAGCCGTCCTTCATAATGACGATACGGTCGCCCAGAGTCATAGCCTCAGTCTGGTCGTGGGTAACGTAAATAAAGGTGGTATCAATACGCTCACGCATCTTGATGATCTCTGCACGCATCTGGTTACGCAGCTTAGCGTCCAGGTTGGACAGAGGCTCGTCCATCAACATAACCTTGGGGTCACGGACGATAGCACGGCCGATAGCCACAC
>JAFXAQ010000022.1 GCA_017516925.1 Oscillospiraceae bacterium
CCAATCAGGTCCGTCAGGCGGCGGGGGGTTGTACCCTGAGCAGCCATATTGCCCACCAGAGAGGAGCCGTCCTTTGCCTGAATCTTATCACGGATAGCATCCCGCAGCGCCTCGCCGGACAAATCTGCAAAATCGTTATCTGCCAGATACTTCAGCTTCAGCTCGTTGGGAGTACCCTCCAGACCGGGGGTGTATGCCGGGGAGACCACCGGGTCCGCCAGCTCCCAAATCTTACCTACCGGGTCCTTGAAGGCGCCGTCGCCGTAGACCATTACTTCGATGTGCTTGCCGGTAGCTTTGATCAGCTTATCCTGAATTTCCTCCACCAGCGCCTGACATTCTCTGGGGAACAGCTTAACGGTATCCTCCGTTGCCTTGTTGGAGCCCAGCAGGCCGTAGCGCTCGTTGCAGCCGCTGCCGTTTATCGGCGCAGACATAATCTCGTCCATACCGAATACCTTTTCCCCGCCGGCAGCCTTCAGCAGCCGGTTGGTGCGGACACGGGTGTGAATATCGCAGTGCAGGACGTTTTTGGTGTAGCTCAGAATTGCCCGGGGGTCATTGGCGAAAATCACTTCCACCTCTGCGCCGCAGTCTCTGATCAGCTGGGAATAGTACTCCACATAGTCCACGCCGGTGAAGGGGTGCTTCACAAAGCCAAACATTTTCCGGTACTGCGCCTCGGACAAAACATCCTTGTAGGGGTCCACGCCGTTGGCATCCATCATATCCCAGTCAATCAGGTGGTTGCCCACCTCGTCAGCAGGATAGCTGAGCATCAGCACAATTTTCTTACAGCCCTTGGCAATACCCCGCAGGCAGATAGAAAAGCGGTTACGGCTCAAAATGGGGAAAATCACGCCCAGGGTTTCGCCCCCGAACTTCGCCCGGATATCTGCGGCAATGTCCTCCACGGTCACGTAGTTGCCCTGCGCCCGGGCAACAATTGCCTCGGTCATAGCCACCACGTCCCGGTCCCGGGGGGTAATCTCGCCGTTTTTCACAGCTTCCAAAACAGAGCCGGTAACGATGCTCGCCAGGTCATCACCCTGACGAATAATGGGGGCACGCACACCCATAGATACGGTACCTAACATCCGACCCATAATCAACACTCCTAAAAATCAAATTGCCGGTGCTTTTTCGCACCACCGACCTATTATAATACAATTATTTGCATTTGTAAAACATTTTTTTGCGGCATTTTATGGTTTTTTACCCAATTCCCGGGTTCTTTGGAAGGCAGCTGCCACCCCTTCCATCACGCTTGCCCGGAATGCGCCCTGCTCAAGGGCTGCCACACCGGCGATGGTGGAGCCGCCGGGAGAGCATACCGCATCCTTCAAAACACCAGGATGCATATTTTTTTCCAGCAGCGTCTTTGCCGTACCCAGAAGGGTTTGCTCCGCATAGGCAAGGGCCTGCGCCCGGGTCGGACCGCAGGCAACGGCGCCGTCAGCCAGAGCTTCTGCAAACAGGCATACGAAAGCCGGTCCGCAGCCGGACAGAGCGCTGCCGGCATCAATCAGCTTTTCAGGCAGTCTGTCCAGCTTGCCCGCCTGGGACATTGCCGTTAAAAATGCCTGCAGCTGTTCCTCTGTTACATTATTTATGTAATCGTAGAGAATCATACCCTCGCCCACCTGAACAGGCAGGTTGGGCATAATGCGGATAATGGGATAATCTCCCCCAGCCATTTTTTGAATATCACAAATGGCAACGCCCGCTGCCATGGAAACCAGCACAAAATCCTGCCGACCTGCCAAAACCGGCGCGATTTCCGAAAGCATAGCGCCAATCACCTGAGGCTTTACCCCCAGAAAAATCACATTAGCGGTCTTGGCAACCTCCAAAACCGGTACTGCCTTGCAGCCTAACTCCTCTGCCAGCTTTTCTGCCACAGGGGCGTAAGCATCCGATAGCAGCAGGTTTCCTGCTGCCACGCTTTTTGCCGCTGCCCGGGCCAATGCACCGCCCATATTGCCGGTGCCGATAAAACCAATTTTCATCATAATCTTCCCCTTAACGAATTTGTCCGTTGCCGTGAATCACGTATTTATAGGTGCAGATTTCCTCCAGTCCCATAGGTCCTCTTGCGTGGAGCTTCTGGGTGGAAATGCCGATTTCGCAGCCTAAGCCAAACTCACCGCCGTCGGTAAACCGGGTGGAGCAGTTGACGTACACCGCAGCGCTGTCAATTACCTTGGCAAATTTCTCTGCCACTGCCACATCCTCTGTGACGATGCACTCGCTGTGCCCGGTGGAGTGCAGGGCAATGTGCCCCATAGCGGTGTCCGCATCCGGGACAATTCCCACCGCCAGTATGTAATCCAAAAATTCCGTATCAAAGTCCGTATCCCCTGCAGGGGTGCCGGGAACGATTGCCTGAGCCTTGGCATCCAGCCGCAGCTCCACGGGGTTTTCTTTCCGGTGGGTGACCAACCGTTTATAAAGCTTGGGCAGAAATTCCGCCGCAATATCCTGATGGACCAGACAGCACTCCGCTGCGTTGCACACCGAGGGACGGCTGGTTTTGGCATTTTCAATGATATCCAGCGCCATCTCCTGATTGGCGGTCTTGTCCACGTAAATGTGGCAAATGCCGGTGCCGGTCTGGATGCAGGGCACCTTTGCCCCTTCGGTGCAGGCCTTAATCAGTCCTGCGCCACCCCGGGGTATGAGCAAATCCACATATCCCACAGCCTCCATCAGGTCCTTCACGCTTTGCCGGGTGGTATCCTCCACCAGCTGCACCAGATGAATGGGTAAATTCTCCTTGGCAAGTCCTGCCTGCATTGCCTTTACGATGGCTTGGGCAGACAAAAATGCATCCTTGCCACTGCGGAGCACGCAGGCAGAGCCTGCCTTGATTGCCAGGGCTGCCGCATCGGAGGTCACATTGGGACGGGCTTCGTATACCATGGCAATGACGCCCATGGCAACCCCCACCCGGTCAATGACAATCCCGTTGGGTCGCTCTACCCGGCTACGGACATAGCCCACGGGGTCCGGCAGCTGTACCACCTCCCGGATGCCCTCTGCCATAGCGGCAATGCGGCCCTCCGTCAGGGAAAGTCTGTCCAGCATCGACTTGGAAAGGTGGGTCGCTCTTTGACAATCCTCTGCATTTGCCCGGAGGATTGCATCCATATGCTCCACCAATGCCTGAGCCATTGCCAGCAGCGCACGATTCTTTTCTTCGCTTGTCAGCAGCGCCAGCGCCGGGGCGCTTTTTTTCGCCTGCTTTAAAATTTCCAGAGTCGTCATTTCTTATCACCTACAAACCGTGTACCAATATTTTCCCCCTGCAGAAGTCCGTACAGGCTTTCCGGGTCCTGACCGTTGGCAATAATCATATCAATGCCCGCCTGCATCACAATCTGGGCGGCTTTGAGCTTGGTTGCCATACCGCCGGTGCCCAAGGAGGTACCGCTGCCACCGGCAAGCTCCAGAATTTCGGGGGTAATCTCCGTTACCTCCGGAATGAGGGTTGCCGTCACATCCTGCCGGGGGTCTGCGGTATAAAGCCCGTTGATATCCGACAGCAGCACCAGCGTATCCGCCTGAATCAACCGGGCAACGTAGGCTGCCAGGGTATCATTTTCGCCGATGGTGGTATGTACGCCGATTTCATCAATGGAAACCGCATCGTTCTCGTTGATAACCGGCAGCACGTTCCAACTGAGCAGCTGCTCCAGGTTATCGTGGACGTGGACGCTGTGCCGGGGGTCGTGAATATCGTCCGCCGTGAGCAAAATCTGCGCTACCGTATGGTTATACTGAGAAAACAGCTTGTCATAGGTGTACATCAGCTCACACTGACCTACTGCGGCAGCTGCCTGTTTCCCGGGCATATCCTGAGGACGACCGGCAAGCCCCAGCTTGCCAACACCCATACCGATAGCACCGGAGGAAACCAGCACCACCTGACAGCCTGCATTTTTGATATCACTGAGCACCTTGCACAGCAGCTCCACCCGGCGGATATTCATTCGACCGGTTTCGTGTGCCAGAGTCGAGGTGCCGACTTTTACAACAATACGCATTTTTCTCTCTCCCTAAACAAAATATGCAACTACTTGAATGACCACCAAATGCAGCGGGTAATACACATAGAAGAAATATTTCCCCAGACCCTTGCCCCGCTTTCCGTTATACAGCGCCAAAAGCGGAATGGTCAGCAGTGCGTACATCTGAATGGCTCCCGTGGTCATCACCAGCGCCAGAAGCACGATAGCGGTAAGCGCCAGCTTTTCTCCTTTGGTTCTGCCCAGATATACTGCCACCGGCAGCATCACCCCAAAAAAGCCATAGTCAACCGCATAGTCCGTACCGGGCAGGTAGGCAGCCAGCCTTTCCGTCACAAAGTACACAGCCCCTATGCCGCAAAGGCTGAGAAAATACCAAAAGCCACTGCCCTCCCGGGCTTTTTTCAAAAGCCAAATCAAGGCAATCGCCAGAGAAAAGGTCACCAGCACGCACTGGTAAAGAGAATCCATAAAGAAATAGTATACGACCTGACACACTGCCCCAGCAAGGACCATTTTCCCCAGATAGCTGCCCATACGGTGGGTATGGTGGCAGCCCTCGGCAATCATATAGGCGAAAATGGGAAAAGCCAGCCGACCGATTTGGCGGAAAACGATATACTCCGGGAAAAAGACCATTCCCACATGGTCCACGGTCATACACACAAGCGCCAGAAATTTTAATAACGTTCCACTCATCACAATTCTCCATCGTCGTTTCTTCCCTTATTTTACCGAATTTCTCCCCTTTCGTCAATAGCCCTTGGGCCGCTGCCGCAAGAAATCTCTTGTGTTTTTGGGTGATTACAGGTATAATGAGGAAAAGATATCAAAAAAGAAGGAATGATTGGGTATTATGATTGGTTTCCGCAACGCTGCGCGCTTGCAAAAAGCCGGCAAACTCCACAATTTTATTGCTTCTCCCGGTTACTGCGTTGCAGTATTGGCGATTACTGCGCTGGCGCACATTTTGTCGCTGGAGCTGCCTGCCTATCTTCTTCTCACTGCGCTTACGGTCTATATTTTTCTGTTTGACACAGATTTGCAGGGCTTTTTGCCCATTATCGTCGCCTGCTATATTATGCCCTCCGCCGGCAACAATCCGGGCAGGAATGCCCAGTCCGTTTTTTCCGGCTGGGCGGTTGGCGCAATGGGGCTTTGCATTGCCCTGGCGGTTTTGTACCGGGTCATCCGGGACCGGCGCCGGTTTTTCAGCGGCAAATGCAAGTGCCTTTGGGGCATTGCAGCGCTGTGCGCCGCCTATTTCCTGGGCGGTATCGGCAGCGCCGCTTATCTTGAGCGCCTTCCAAACCATTTGCTGTTCGCCCTGATGCAGTCCGCCTGCCTGCTGCTGCCCTATTGGCTGTTTAGCCGGGGTGTTGACTGGGGTAATGTCCGCCGGGACTATTTCGGCTGGATGGGCGCTTCTGCCGGTGGTGTCCTGTCTCTGGAAATCCTGTGGAGCTACTGCACCCAGGATGTCATTGCCAAAGGCGTTATCCAGCGCACCCGGATTTTCACCGGCTGGGGTATGTACAACAACATGGGCTTTCTGCTGGCATTTTTCATTCCCTTTGTCTTTTATCTGGCAACCAAGTACCGCAAGGGCTGGCTTGGAACAGTGGTGGGCGCTTTCTACCTGGTTTGCGTATTTTTGACCTGCTCCCGGGGCTCTATGCTTGGCGCAAGCCTGATTTATGCGCTGTGCCTGCTGCTTATGCTGGTGTACCTCCGGAACAAAAAGCAAAGCCTTATTGCCCTGGCGCCTGTGGCGGTGCTGCTGATAGCAGGTATGCTTCTGTTCGGCGACCAGCTGCCCCGGCTGTTCTCCAAGCTGCTTGCCAAGGGCTTGGACCCCTCTGCCCGGGATGAGGTCTATACGGAAGGGCTGAAGCTGTTTGCCCAAAGCCCGGTGTTTGGCGTGTCCTTCTTCTCCCCCGGCTTCCAGCCCTGGGATTTTGCCACCCTGGAAAGCTTCTCTTCCCTGATTCCCCCACGCTGGCACAACACGCTTATCCAGATGCTCGCAAGCTGCGGTGTTGTGGGACTGCTGGCATACGGTCTGCACCGGGTACAAACTGTGAAAATGCTCCTTTCCCGGCGCCATAAGGAGCCGGTATTCATTGGCTGCACTGTTATTGTGATGGTGCTTTGCAGCCTGCTGGACTGCCACTTCTTCAACTTAGGTCCCACCCTGATCTACTCCGCTGCCCTGGCCTGGGCAGAATTCACCCCGGAACCCAGAGTATAGACAACTTGCAAAAAAGAAAAGATGCTCTGCCGAAAAAAGCAGAGCATCTTCATTTTTGCTGTCATTGCGAGGGCGCTTGCGCCCGTGGCAATCCGTTCCCCTAAAGGAAAAGCACACCGCAAACGCGGTGTGCTTTTCGGTTGAAATGTCAATCGATTTTGCGATACAGTTTTGATCTTGGTCCTTGCATCTGTTCAAACAAGCGATTTTCTTCCTCTTCAAGCACGGTTTTTAGAAGCCAGCCGGCATCAATAGCCGCTTGCTTTTTGGCTTTTTCTTTTGTTTTTCCAGCGGCTATATGATAATTATAGAGCACCTGCAAGGGCGTTCCGTTCCAGTCTTTGTTTTCTCCACCTGCCAAATCACGGACGGAAAAAGCCTGCCCGGGATTGTTCTTACAAAAGCTATGTACCGCACCCTGCAAATACCGCTTGGCAAGTTCTACTTCCTCAGACGAAATCTTTGCAGAAGGTCTTTGTATTTTTCTATATTTTCCTTTGTCTATCATTATAAAACCTCCCGGCTTATTCCGTTCTTGTCCATTCCTGCTTATACAGATTGACCGTATTATACGTATAAGAGTTCTGACCAGGGCCGGTAGTTGTCATAGATTTTTCTACTTTTATTGATCCAATCAATGCTGCAGCAGCCATTTCAGAATCTTCAATACCGTAATACATCGTAACTTTGTTGCCATTTCTATTAGACGTGTACTTATAAGGTATCGCATTATCGCCTGCTTTCCAACCATCTGTTTTTTCAAATACTACCTCCTTCAATCCTGCATTAGAAAATGCCTCTGCACCTATGCTTATTACAGATGCTGGTATAGTTACCTTAGATAATGAAGAACAGCCAGAGAACGCTGATACACCAATCTTCAACAATCCGTTTGGCAGGGATATTTCTTGCAAGCTTGGTAAATTGCTAAATCCGTTAGGTGATATTTGCGTTACAGGAATATCCTTATATGTAGTGGGAATCTCAATAAATGCTTCATATTTTGCCATACCACCCGCCATTACACTGTATGTGCCATCGGATAGCAAACTGAAAACCAGTACTTCTCTTTCATTGGGATCGCCAATAATCCCACTCAGATCCAAGGTATCGCTGGTATTGTCTGTATAATAAACGATCATATCTGTACCAGACATTTCTGTCCTTACAATACCTCTACCTGCTTCTCCCTTCAGGCTGGCAAGCCATTCTTCCAGAGTGCCTGTGTATTCAGGATAAGCTTCACAGTACAGTTCGTAGGCAGATTTGCCATCAACACCCTGCTCACCCTGTTCACCTTGGACACCCTGAATTCCCTGGATGCCCTGCTCACCTTGGTCGCCCTTATCGCCTTTATCGCCCTTATCGCCTTTATCGCCCTTGGGGCCTTTGATATTGGCAAGTAAGGTTGCTGTGCCGCTTTCGCCGTATTTGACATAGAGGTTGCCCTCGGCATCCATAGACAGGATGGGGGTTAATCCGTCTGCACCGGCTTCGCCTTGAACACCCTGAATGCCCTGAATGCCTTGGATGCCCTGTTTGCCACGAATGGGACCTATCGCATCCAGCTCAGTGCCGTTGTCTAACGTGATGACCAGCATATCTTCGGCAGTCAAACGAACAGACTTGATGCTTGCACCCTGTGCGCCGGTGTCACCGGTGTCGCCCTTTGCACCCTTTTCACCCACAATGGACTGCTCGATGACGATGGGCTCCCCCTCTTTCATGGCAATCACAAGGCAGTTATTTTCATTGATGGTGATAGCGGTAATGCCGTTGCCGGTGTCACCTTTTTCACCCTTTTCACCCTGGATACCCTGGTCCCCCTTATCACCCTTTTCACCTTGGATACCTTGGTCGCCCTGGGCGCCTTTTGCGCCGGTAGCCGGTACATTGGTAGAGGTCCAGGTTAAACCGTTGTCAGCAGATATCTCCCAACAATTTGTTGCGCTGTTGATGCGAAGCTGGGGCGTAATACCGTCTGTTCCGTCAGCGCCGGTATCACCTTTGTCGCCTTTCTCACCCTGAATACCTTGAATACCCTGCTCGCCTTGTTCTCCTTTTTCACCCTGGATACCTTGCTCACCCTGGGGACCCTGGGCACCGGTTGCGCCGGTATCGCCCTTTTCACCCTTTTCGCCTTGGACACCTTGTTCACCCTGAGGCCCCTGGGCACCGGTTGCGCCGGTGTCACCCTTGTCGCCCTTTTCGCCTTGAATACCTTGCTCGCCCTTCTCTCCCTGAGGGCCGGTAGCAGCTACGCCGGTTCCTGTCCAGGTAGCCCCGTTATCGGTGGAGATTTCCCACTGGTTTAATGTGGTATTGATACGGATTTGGGGAGAAATACCGTCCTTGCCATCCTTACCCACAATGTTTTCAAATACAAATTCTCTACCATTGGTCAAGGTAATGGTCATTTTACGAGTGCTGTTATCAATGGCTATATTCTGAATGCCAACACCTTGGGCTCCGGTGTCGCCTTTGTCGCCCTTTTCGCCCTGGATGCCCTGGATACCCTGCTCGCCCTGGTCGCCCTTATCACCCTTTTCGCCTTGGATGCCCTGGATGCCTTGCTCGCCCTGGTCACCCTTTTCGCCTTGGATGCCCTGGATACCCTGCTCGCCCTGGTCGCCCTTGTCACCCTTTTCACCTTGGATACCCTGGATACCCTGCTCGCCCTGGTCGCCCTTATCACCCTTTTCACCCTGGATGCCCTGGATACCTTGTTCGCCTTGGTCTCCCTTATCGCCCTTTTCGCCCTGGACGCCTTGGATTCCTTGGATGCCTTGCTCTCCCTGGTTGCCCTTGTCACCCTTCTCACCTTGGACACCTTGGATACCCTGGATGCCTTGGTCACCCTTGTCACCTTTTTCACCCTGGATGCCCTGCTCGCCCTGGTCGCCCTAGTCACCCTTTTCACCTTGGATACCCTGGATGCCTTGGTCACCTTTGTCACCTTTTTCGCCTTGGACGCCCTGTGCGCCTGTGGCACCTACAATCTTGCCAACATTTACCTTCTTGTTGTCAGAAAACGTCAGCACCAATTCCCCGGCATTGTTTACGTCTGCATTTGTAATGCTAACGCCGTCAATGCCGTTTGCTCCATCTTTTCCGTTCTTGCCGTCAGCACCGTCTTTGCCATTTTTACCGCTGGCGCTAATAGCTTTTCCTGCATTTATCGTGGTTTGATCCGATAAGGTGATTATCAACTCACCCTTATTGTTAAAGGAAGCACTTTCAATATTTTGCACATCGGACTCGCTGATTTTTGACAGCACAGCCGCCCACTCAGCCTTCGTACCTGCGTAGCCGCTTTCCTTGGCAATCTCATAGGCAGACTTGCCGTTTAAGGACTCCAGCCACTGCTGAAGGCTTCCCTCATAACCGGACTGTACCGCCAGTTCATAGGCAGAAAGTCCGTTCTCCACTTTGACCTCACTATTTTCGTAAACAAGCAAAGCAACTACGGCAGCAATGCCGATCATAAGAACAATTGCCAGCGTCACGCAAATCACCTTCAAAAAAGTGCGGTTTTTTCCGCTTGTTACTGTTTGCATTTTCATTTCCTCCATTTTCCTTTTTTCGCTATTGTAAAACACATTTTGACTTGTGTCAATAGCAGAGCGCTATTTGTACAAGGTTTATATGTTGCATTTTAAGCCATACAATATAGGTGTGAGGTGATGGATGTGAAGCAGCAGTATAAGCCTATGTATGAACAATTTGGCTTAAATGTAGTGTACTACCGAAAAAGGAAACGCCTGACCCAAATGCAGCTGGCTGAGCTTGTGGATATTGACCGCAGTCATATCAGCGCCATCGAATTGGGAAATGTAGGTGTTTCCTTTGATGTCATTTTTAAATTGTGTGAAGTATTGGAGATCACCC
The DNA here is from genome assembly GCA_017516925.1 of Oscillospiraceae bacterium. GTDB lineage: Bacteria > Bacillota > Clostridia > Oscillospirales > Oscillospiraceae > Faecousia. Next base: position 10,168 of record JAFXAQ010000022.1, read on the forward strand.
CGAAGGAATTGTTTGATTTCCGTTAGTTGACAAGCGCACAGCAAAATGCTAAACTTGGTTTAGTAAATTTGAGGTGCTATCTATGAAGAACAAACTGACCATTTCCGATATCGCAAAAGCTGCGGGGGTTTCCAAGACTGCCGTTTCCTTTGTTTTGAATAACAAAGATGGTATCAGCGACAAGACAAGGCAGAAGGTGCTGGAGGTTATCAAGCAGACCAACTACCGTCCCACCATGAATTCCAAGCGGCTTTTCTTCCAGAAGAGCTTTACCATTGCGGTGCTGTTTGACGAAACCAGCCACCGGTTTGATAACCTGTTTTATCTGGACATTATGAGCGCACTGCTCAAGCGCTGTACCGCCTTCAATTATTCTCTGGTTTACTCCGAGTACCGCTTCATTGACGGTGTGGTAACCCTGCCGGATAATGTGCTGGACAAGGATGTGGATGGGCTTGTGTTCCTGAAGGACATTCCCACAGCCCTGATTACCACCTTGCAAAATCTGGACATTCCCTTTGTCATTGCTGATGCCCACGCTGTCCACGAGGGGTTATACACTGTGAATGTGGACTACCGGCTGGCGGCTTATACCGCCGTGAAATATCTGCTTGCACAGGGGCACCGCCGTGTGGGCTTCGTGGGAAACACCCAGCTGCCGGCCTTTTATTCCCAGGTCTTTTCCGGCTACCGGGAAGCACTGGAGGAAAGCGGACTGACCGTCAATCCTGCCTGGTGCTTTGACAGCATCTCCAACCGGGAGACAACAGAGCAGCATATCGGTCAGCTGCTCACCCAAAAGGAGCTGCCCACGGCGATGTTCTGTATGGAGGATGTGCTTGCCATTGCGCTGATTCGGTATCTGCAAAAAAGCAAAATCTCCGTACCCGATGACATCTCCGTGATTGCCATTGACGACATCCTTTTGTCCAACGAAATCTATCCGGGACTGACCACCGTTGCCATCGACAAGGACCAGCTGGGTTCCAGCGCCATTGATATTCTGATGAATTTGATTGGGCAAAAGCCCACCGGCAGCGTCAGTATGACCGCCACGGACATTGTAGTCCGGGAATCGGTAAAAGCAATCTTATAGCAAAATTGAATCCGGAGGTCAATGTGAACTGACCTCCGGTTTTTTATATAATCTGTGTTAAGGAAGATGCCTTGATACGGTCTGCCAGGGTGCAAAGCTGTCCAACCGTTGCGCCGCCCTGAAGCTCCTGATAGTAGAACAAAATCATTTGGGCAAGCTCCTCTTCTGCCTGCAAGCCGGAAACTGACTGCAGCACCTGCAGGGCATTTTCCCCGGTCTGGGGCTGCTCGTTTTCCTTTAAGTACCGGCAGACGGCGGCAGCTGCGCCCAGGGCAATGTAGGCAGGGGTAATCCCCTGTTCCAGCGCCAGCTTGGCAGAGCCTATCATCCGGTCATCCGCCCCAAGCTTTCTGGCAGGGTCACCGCCAACACGCTGGCAGGTATCCCCCAGGGCTGCATTGGTAAACCGCCCCAGCAAATCCTGAATATGCAGCTGCAAATCCGCCAAAGCCCCGCTGTACTTTTTATGCAGCGCCAAAGCGCTTTCCAGCATTGCGTTCTGCACCAGAATGCGCACCTCCGGCACCGCAATGGACTGATAAATATAATCCAGCCCCAGCAAATCTCCCAGATAAGCGCAGGTGGCATGTCCCATATTGTGGACATACAGCTTGCGTTTGATGTAAAAATCAAAGGGCGCAAAGGGCACCATATTGGAAATTTCCGGAATTTCCCCTTTAAAAGCGTCCTTGTCCACAGGCAGGAAGCCATACTTTTCCACGCATACCCGCATGGGCTCTCCGTCCTTCATTTCTTCTGTCTGGACAGGGACCATTCTGCCAATAGACGCCTCCACCAGCCCCACAGTTTCCTCAAAGGTTTTCTGTTCCGCTGCCGTCAGCTGCGCCTTGAGCATTTGCTCCAGAACCTTGTTGGCATCCATCAGGTTTTCGCAGATGATGATGTTCAGGGGACCCTTCCCCATCGCCCAGCGCTTACGCAGACCTGCCACGATATTGGGCACAATGAACTTCAGGATTCTGGCGCCCACGGCTGTTGCCATAATGTCACATTGGGCGATTGCGTCAGCGGCTGCCTCAGCATCGTTGCCGTTGACCGCTGTCACATTCCGGATCCATACATCCTCAAAGCCCTCGGTGCTCACATAGCGCACCGGATAGGTGTTGTTTTCCTGCAGCGCCTTCACCACCGGTTCTGCCACATCAACGAAGGTGACATGGTAGCCGGACCGGCTGAGCAGTGCGCCGATAAAGCCGCGACCGATATTGCCGCCGCCGTACATAACTGCTTTCATTATCTGTATACCTCGTATAGCTTCAAAACTTCTTCTGCTGTTTCCACACCGTCTGATGCGCCCACCGCACGCAGGGACGCAGCCGCCGTACAGGCGCCCAGCTTTAGTGCCTTTTCCATGGGCATATCCATTTCCGCCGCATACAGAACCCCGGCGCAGAAGGCATCTCCGGCGCCCACAGTGCCCTGAATAAAGCCCTTGGGCAGCTTCAGGCTGGGGACCTCCCAATACTGACCGTTTTCGTCAATGCCGCAGCCCACCTCCGGGCAATGAATCACCGCCCAGGTGGATACCCCTAGCGCTTTCAGCTTCTGCAGTGCCGCAGGCATATTTTCCCTGTGCAGCGTGCCGCTTTCATCCCGCAGGCAAATGCCGGTGGTCTGCTGGGCCTCCAGTTCGTTAATAATGCAGTAGTCCGCATATTTCAGCGCCGGGGTTACCAGTCTTGCAAACCGGTCGCCCGCCTCGGACACCACGTCGATAGAGGTTTTCATCCCCTGCTTCTGGGCACGGTGCAAAAGTCTTGCCATTTTGGTGCCGTATTCTTCGTCCGGCTGGTCCAGATGGGGCAGCAGCAGAATGTAGCCGATATGGAAAATGTCCACGTCCAGCCGGTCCCAGTCAATGTGCTCCTCTCCGTAGTAGGCATTGGCGCCTGCGTGCTGGAAGAAGGTACGCTCCTTGGTTTGGTTATTACTCATAACCGCAGTGAAGGAGGTTCTGCCCTCCCGCCTGACCATAGAAAGGTCAATATTGGGATATTGGGACATCTCTGCCAGCAGGAACTCCCCTTCCGCATCGTGTCCGGCAAAGCCTGATGCCACCAGCCGGAGGTTGGGGTCCAGCCTTGCCAGGTCTGTGATGGTATTGCAGACGCTGCCGCCGGTGGTGCTCTGGATTCCCTCGGTGATGTGGGTCAATTCGTTTTGGTTGGGCCAGGTCTCGATGGGATAGGTAATATCCACAATCATATTACCGGCGCAGCAAATTCCCTTTTTCATAAAAATTCCTCTTAATATTCGTTGCACAGCAGGTGCAGCGGCGCTTCATCTTCTTCAATCTGGGGGAAGCGTCCTGCAGGGTCGTAGAAGCAGTTGTCGTTGGCATCGTCGTTGCACATTGAAACCTCTCTGACAAGAACTGTGCCCTTGCCTGCCTCGCCCCAGAACCGGTGGTACAAGCCCGGGGTCAGGGTAATGCTCTGACCGGGCTCCAGCCGAACCTCAGTGCCTGCAGGGAAGGTGTGCTGTACACCGTCCATGGAAACCACCACGTCGGTGTCCGCCAGCTTTTCGTCGGCGGTGGAATTATACAGCTTAATAATCAGGTTGCCGCCGCCGGCATTGATGATATCTTCCATCTTATTCCAGTGAAAATGCATGGGGGTAATCTGCTTTTCCTGCACAATCATCAGCTTTTCCGCATAGGTCTTGGGGTATTTTTCCGGCATTTTTTGGTTGCCGTTGCGGATGGTAATGAGAAACAGTCCGGTCTTGGAAAAATCTCCCTGACCAAAGTCCGTGATATCCCAGCCCAGCATATTGTCCTTGATTTCCTGCACCTCCGGACCCTTGGTTTTCCACTCCTCGGGCGTCCACAGCACAAAAGGCGGCAGGCTGATGCGGTAATCCGCAAAGAGCTTCTTGGCGGAGCGCATAATGGCATTGATTTCAGAACGTTTCATAAAAACACCTCTTAAATCCTGTAATAATTCATACCCTTAAGCTTGCAGAACCGGCGCAAAGCCTCCGAGTGGTCGCCGTAGGCAATCATCCAGTGGTGACCGCAGCCATACTGCATAATCTCCTCGTTAATCCGGTCCAGGGGCTTTTCAAACCGGACTGTCATAGGATTGCCGGGGAATTCCATGCCGCAGGGGACGGCATCACCCACCATCACGGACATCCGGAAATTGTCGCCGTTGCCGCAAATATCCACAGCGGTGACCTTGCCGGGCTTCATCAGGAACTTGCAGCAAACACCGGTTTCCGCCAGACGAACAGGCGCCAGCTCAATCTCCCCTTCGGCAATGGAAAAGCCGGAGGAGCCGCAGTGGGCAAAGAGAATGGAGTTGTCCTCGTAGTTAAAGTCCAGAAGGTCGGTGTTGTTTACCGGCTTTCCGCTAAGCTCGTAGAGCATTTTCATAGTGATTGCGTTGGGTACGTCACCCTCGCAGGCGCCGGTAATGCCCTCCTCTGCCAGCAGAGAGTAGCCCAGGCACACCTTGCCCATATAGGTGGTGTAGCACTTGACTGCCAAAGCACCCAGCTCATACTCATCGCACAGAGCTTTCAGTGCTGCGTAGTACTTGATGGATTCCCGCAGACCTTCCCTGGTGGAGGTCACCTTGCAGGGGCGAAGGATGTCCTTATTGTCTTCCAACAGCTTGTCTGCCTCCGGGTCGGTCATTGCCGCCACCTTGGAAGTCATTTCCGTTTCGTCCAGGTTGACAATTCGGGCGCCTAAGTACTGCTTGATGGCAAACTCATCGTAAGCAATCTCCGTCATACCCTTGACACGTCCGCCCAGCGCACCAACCCGCAGGTTCTGCATTGCGGAAGCCAGGGCATACGGCACTGCAATGTCCTTGACCTTCTGGGCGCAGGCAGGGTCCTCGGGCTTGCCGAAGACAAATTCATATCCCTTGCCGATGTTGGTAAACACGGCGCCAATCTGGTGTACACAGCACAAAGAACCGGTATCCCGGGCAGGATATGCCCGCAAAATCACCGGCTTATCCACATAGCCCAGCAAATCCAGCAGATGATGGTCCTCACTCCAGGTGGCAACGCAAATGAGAAGCACGTCTGCGTCGGCAGTCTTCAGCGCCTTCACCGCATCCTGCACAGTCTTCAAATCGTGCATAATCACACCGGTATTGCAGCAGGTAACACCGATGGCAGCCAATTGCTCCGCCGTCTGATTAAGCAGCGCAGGCGCCTGGTCGTAGCCAATTTCAAAGGGATGGGCAAGTCCCACCGCAGCAATTTTAATCTCCATACTCCTGTTTCCTTTCTTTTTCGTAAAAAGGGCGCGTTGCAGCATTTTGCAACGCGCCCTTTGGGAACAAAATCAGCCCTTCTTCCAGCGCTGCAGCACGCAGGTTGCACGGCCACCGGCTTCGTTGATGATTTCGAAATCACCGAAGGAAGCGGGAATGACCAGTGTCTGGAACTTATCACACTCTGCCTTGTACTCAGGGTTGGTCTTGGAGACCACAGTAACCTTGGAGCCGACAGTCAGGGTGCACATATACATAAACTTGCCCTCAGTGGACAACTGACCCACCTTCTCGAAGTGGATACGCTCTACGTGGTAAGGCATAACCGGAGTGGACTTGTACTGGTCAATGTAGTACTCAGGAGTCCACTTGATGACCTTGGGGGTAGACAGCAGGTTGTCCTTAACCCAGGAGGCTCTGCGGGTCTTTTCCATATTCCGACCGTGCTCCAGGTGCATCTTCAGGGGCTTGCCGGTCATAGTCTTGGCATCGTCATCCCAGGAGGGACGGGCGAAGTCATACTCGAAGAAGGAATACTCGGTACCGTTGATACTGGGGTTGGTGTCCATCTCCAGAACCATCTGGTTGCCACCGTGACCGTGCATGGTTCCGGGAGGAATCAGGTACAGGTCGCCCTCCTTGCTGGGCCAGTTGGCAATGAAGTCCTTCCAGTTGTCAATGGGCTTGATGTTCTGAGACTCCTCGCACAGGCGCTCCCACTCCTCGATATCCGCCTGGTCATGGAAGCCCATCCAGGTGTTGGCGCCTTCGTAGGCTTCTGCGATGTAGTAGGTCTCGTAACGGCCCAGGGGCTCATCGAAGTGGTCCGCAACGTACTTGCTGCTGGGGTGGATGTGCATCGGCATAGAAATGCGCTCAGCAGGCTGGGGTGTGGGATGCCAGCCGTCGTCCAGCCAGATATCCAGGGGGAACAGACCGGGGTACTGGTTGTGAATCAAAGTGCCCACCAGCTCCTCGCCGTACTGCATAGCGTTGAGCATAGGCATAGAGATTCTTCTCTCACCGCCGAAGTCAATGAGGATACGCAGCTCCGGACCGGCAATCTTGTTCCAGGCATTGTTGGCAAGACCCTCTACACCGTAGTCCATCTGCTCGTAGCGGTATGCGCCCCAGGGTCCGGGGCTGAAAATCTTAACCTCGTGGATGGGGTACTTCACCAGGGTGGACATAATTTCATCGTAAGCCTCTCTGGGAACCAGAACCAGGTCATCCTCAAAGTAGTTTTCTACATAGAAGTCCATGGCGCCGTACATATAGTCTTTCTGGCGGGCCAGCATATAGTAGTCGGAGTAGTGGTATTCCTTCCAGTTGTAGTTCTGGGTGGGCTCGGTGCAGCCAAAGCCTGCCAGCTTGCCGGTCCACATATCCCACTGAACCTTCTGGTGGGTGTTGTCCACGTAGCACTTCAGGTCCAGAACGTCCGCAAAGTCCTTGATGGCAGCGCCAACACCGTAGATAAGGCTGACCTTGCTGTTATCTGCCAGACGCGCCTTGATTTCTGCCACAGCAGCCTTATTCATAATGTCCTCAATTACACCGGTCTTGTTGACCTTGCCGAAGCCGGGGTCATCGGTGACGTAGGGCTGGTTGTAGGCGATAATCTCCTCACGGGAAACGTAGAGCCCGGTAGCGTCAATGAGGTCAACGGTCTTGCCCATAGCCTCCAGCTTTGCAGCCAGCGCCTTTGCGATCTTTGCGTAATCAATGCCGTACCAGCCGTCGATGGCGATGGCGTTGGCATTCTTCTCTGCCAGGGCAGCAATTACCTTATCCCATCCGAAAACGGCGGAATCTCTGTTCTTTGCCGAAATTTTGATTTTGTTGTCGGCATTTTTAATAGACTCATAAACTGGCATATTATAACTCTCCTTTTATTTTTTGCAAAGGGTTTACGGCTCTAAACCGGTTTAGTTCCCTTGTAAAGTGAGTATAGCACAATTCCTCCTATTTGTCAATGTGGCAGGTTGTCGAATTTTCCCCGGGCATTTTTTTGCACAATGCACAATTGCGGCGTGCTATATACAATAAAATACCCTCTGCGACTGCAGAGGGTATTTTTTAAGGCAACGAGCAACGGGTCAGCAGGCGCATTGCCACAAAATTTTATTCGAAGAAAAACACCTGCTCCATCAGCGGCTGGGCACCGGTGACCGGGTCCAGCTCCATCACCATAACGTCCTTCATATATTCGTTCCACTTGTCCACCACCGGGCTTTCTGCCTGCACCCGGGCGGCAAATTCCACGCTGTCGCACTCATAATAACCGAACAGCTCGTTGCCCACATTCCAGATAGTGTAATTGCGAATACCGGCATCCGAAAGCACCTGCTTCATCTCCGGCCAGATGTTGTCGTGACGGCGTACATATTCCTCTTTCATTCCCGGCAGAATAATTGCCTTCCAGGCATAGCGTTCCATAGTAAAATTCCTCCTATTCAGTATGAAAATTATGGTTGTAATTTTGCTCCGTTAGTGGTATTATACAATAAAGCAAGGAATTATGGTATCCCCTCTGTGTAAATTTTACAATTTTTTACATTTTGCACAAAGCGTCGGTCCCATTCCTGTTGAATATGTCAGGGGGCACCGCCCTCAGGCAGGAAGGAGTACATATGTCAGAATATATTCTGGAGCTTAACGGCATCACCAAGATTTTCCCCGGCGTCAAGGCGCTGAACAAGGTGCAGTTTAATCTGCGTCCCGGCGAAGTCCATGCGCTGATGGGTGAAAACGGTGCCGGTAAGTCTACCTTCATTAAAGTAATTATGGGTGTGCATCAGGCGGAAGAAGGCGAAATGCTTTTAGACGGCAAGCCGGTGCATTTCAAAAACACCCGGGATGCCCAGAAGGCAGGCATCGCCGCCATCTATCAGCACGTCACCTCTTACCCCCACCTGAGCGTGGCAGAGAATATCTTCGTAGGTCATATGAAGAAAAAATTCGGTGTCATCCAGTGGAAGGAAATGTATCAGGAGGCAGACCGTCTGCTGCAGGAATTGAACGCAGATTTCAATTCCCGGAGCATTATGGGAAATCTCTCCGTTGCCCAGCAGCAGATGGTGGAGATTGCAAAGGCGCTGTCCCTGAATGCCCGGATTATCATTATGGATGAGCCTACCGCCGCTTTGACCAAGCGGGAGTCGGAGGAGCTGTACCGCATCACCCGGAAGCTCCGGGACGAGGGCGTTGCCATTATATTTATCTCCCACCGGTTTGAGGATATGTATGCGCTGGCAAGCCGGGTTACGGTTTTCCGGGATGCCCAGTACATCGGCTCCTACGATGTAGACGGCATTACCAATGCAGACCTCATCAAGGCCATGGTGGGTCGGGAAATCAAGGACCTGTTCCCCAAGCCGGAGGTGCCCCTTGGAGAGGAAGTGCTCCGGGTGGAAAACCTATGCCGCACCGGCTACTTCAAGGACGTATCCTTCCAGGTACATAAAGGCGAAATTCTGGGTCTGACCGGTCTGGTCGGTGCCCGGCGGACGGAAGTGGTGCAGACCATCTTCGGTGTGGAAAAGCTGACCTCCGGAAAGATTTTCTGGAACGGCAAGGAGGTCAAAATCAGCTCCCCCAGCGATGCTATGAAAATGGGCATCGGTCTGCTGCCGGAAAACCGGCAGATTGAAGGCTTGATTTTGGACTGGGGCATCGGCAGAAACATCACCCTGACAGAGCTGAAGTCCTACGTAAACAAGCTGTTCCTCAACGAAAAGAAGGAAAACGAAACTGCCAAAAACCTGGCAGAACGGGTGGACACCAAGGCAGTTTCCGTGTTCGATAAGGCAAGCTCCCTTTCCGGCGGCAATCAGCAAAAGGTGGTCGTGGCAAAGGCGCTGGGCTCGGATTTCAAGCTGCTGATTTTGGATGAGCCCACCAAGGGCGTGGATGTGGGCGCAAAGGCCGCTATCTACGAAATTATGGGCGAGCTTGCCCAGCAGGGCTATGCAATCATTATGATATCCTCCGAAATGCCGGAAATTTTGGGTATGTCGGACCGGATTGTGGTGATGTGCGAGGGGCGGGTCACCGGCGAGCTCAGCCGTGAGGAAGCCACTCAGGAAAAGATTTTGGCGCTGGCTATGGCCAAGCATACCGTTGTAGAAGGAGGTGTGCAGCCGTGAAATTGAAAGCAAACGCTTCCAAGCTGCGGGAGCTGACCCAAAGCCGGGAATTCAGCCTGCTGCTGGTTATGGTTCTGCTGTGCGGTCTTATTCAGTGGCGCAGCGGCGGTGTCTTCTTCTCCGGCTCCGTTATCTCCCAGCTGACCCAGAACTACGCATACATTGCCGTTCTGGCCTTCGGTATGCTGCTGGTGCTGCTCATTGGCGGCATCGACATCTCTATCGGCGCTACCATGGCAATCAGCGGTATGTCCACCTGCCTTCTGATGCGTGACGGTGTGATTACCAATCCCCTGCTTGCGTATCTGTTCAGCATTTTCATTGGCGCTGTATGCGGTCTTGTGATTGGTCTGGTGATTTCCAAGGGCAAGGTCATCCCCATTATTGCCACCCTGGGTATGCAGTACATTTTCCGGGGTCTGACCTACTTTGTCTCCGGCACCCTTTGGGTCAGCGCCGACAAAATGCTCCCGGGCTACAAGAACTTTGCCCAGAGCAGCTTTTTGGGTGTGAACAATCTGTTCTGGATTGTCATCGTCCTGTTTGTGGCAATGATTGTCTTCCTCAAATGGACCGGCTTCGGTCGGCAGATTTATGCGGTGGGCTCCAATGCCGATGCCGCCAAAATCTCCGGCATCAGCATTGACCGGGTGAAGATTATCGTCTACACCATCAACGGCGCCATCGCCGGTCTGGCAGGCGCTATGTACACCAGCCTGTACGCCTCCGCGCAGGGCAATATGGCAACCGGCGCAGAAATGGACGTGATTGCCGCCTGTGTCATTGGCGGTGTCAGCCTCAACGGCGGTCAGGGCAGTGCCTTCGGTGTTTTGCTGGGCGCAATCACCATTGCCATTATCAGTAAATCCCTGTCTCTGGTGGGCATTGATGCCTTCTGGCAGCGTGCCCTGAAGGGCGCTGTGATTTTGCTGGCGGTGCTGGTCAATGTGCTGGTGCAGCGCAACGCTGCCCGCAAGGCTCTGGAAGGGAGGGAAATCTGATGGCAACCAAATCCGGAAGAACGATTTCCCATATTAAGGAGCGCTCCATCAAGCAATTGCTCATTCGCTGGGAATTTCTGCTGGTTCTGATTTTCCTGGGCGTGAACATTATGAACGCCAACCTTTCCCCCTATTACCTGAATATTGACAGTCTGTTTACCAACATCAACGGCTTTATGGTCAAGGGTATTATCGCCCTGCCTATGGCATACATATTGCTGTTGGGAGATATTGACCTGTCCGTGGGCGGCAACGTGTGTCTGTCCGCCACCGTGCTGGGCATCGTCTACAACGCCACCGGCAGTATCTGGCTGGGCATTCTGGCCTGTCTTGCCACCGGCACCCTGTGCGGCGCCCTGAACGGTCTGGTGATGACCAAGTTCACCGAGCTGGCGCCTATGATTGTCACCCTGGCAACCAACATCATCTTCCGCGGTCTCTCCGAACGGATTTTGGGCGACGGCTCCACCGGCGGTATGCAGAAGGTGGACTGGTTCGGCAAAATTTTCTACGGTCGTGTGGGCGGCATTGTCCCCTATCCCTTTATCATCTTTGCAGTGCTGGCGCTGGTCTTCGGACTTGTGATGCACAAGACCGTCTTCGGTCGCCAGATGTTTGCCATCGGTGAAAACAAGCGGGCAGCCGCTTATGCCGGTATCAAGGTGGAAAAAATCCGTTTCCTGGTCTTTGCCCTCACCGGCTTCATCTGTGGCTTCGCTGCCATTATCTACTGCGCAAATCTGGGCAGCGTGAAAAGCAACGTGGCAGACGGCTTTGAGCTGGAGGCAATCTCCATGTGCGTGCTGGGTGGCATCTCCACCGCCGGCGGCAAGGGCACCATGGTAGGCGCCGTCATTGCCATCTTCATCATCGGTCTGCTGCGCTACGGTCTAAACCTGATTAACCTCAGCGGTCAGACGATCCGCATCGTTCTGGGCATCCTGCTGATTTTGGTGGTGCTGTTCCCCACCATCCGGGAAGCCATCCAAAACCGCAAAAAAGCGGTGAAATAATCGGTATGCGCGCGAAAGCGTTCATATAAATTCAAAAACGAAAGGAAGAATACTATGAAGAAATTTATCGCATTACTCCTGGCTCTGGTATTGGTACTGGGTCTGGCTGCCTGTGGCGCAGGCGGCGGCGCAGCATCCGGCAAAACTACCTATGCTATCGTTTGCAAGGACGCATCCAACCCCTATATGCTCAAGATGATTGAAGGCTTTAAGACTGCCTGTGAAGCTCTGGGCGTAGAGTTTTTGACCAAGTCCCCCGAAACCACCTCCGTTGACGACCAGATCAACATTGTCAATGACCTGGTTGCCCAGGGTGTCAAGGGCATCGCAATCGCTGCCAACGACGCTGCTGCTTTGGAAGCTACCATCAATGCTGCCAAGGAAAAGGGCGTTACCATCGTAACTCTGGACTCCGACACTGCCGGCTCCCAGATGTTCGTCAACCAGGCAGGTGTTGAGCAGGTTGCGCAGGTTCTTGTTGACTCCGTGATGGATATGGCTGGCGGCGAAGGCGAGTTCGCTATCCTGTCCGCTTCCTCCACCGCTACCAACCAGAACGCCTGGATTGCTGCTATGGAAGAGATTTTGAAGGACAGCAAGTATGCGGGCCTGAAGCTGGTTGAGACCGTTTACGGCGACGAC
>JAFXAQ010000023.1 GCA_017516925.1 Oscillospiraceae bacterium
CGCTGTGTCCTGACCGATGCTGCGGGCAATCAGCTTATCACCGACGAGGTGACTATCATTCTGCCCGATCCTTTGGTGAAAATTACGAATACACCCGAAAATCAGCACGTGGTAAAAAATACCGTTATCAGCTTCAATGTTGAACTGGACAGCACCGAGGGTGTTACTTACCAGTGGCAGAGAGAAAAGTCTCCCGGCAGATGGTTCAATGTTATGAACACCGGCTATAACACCGACACGGTCACCATGACAGCGTCTCCCTATGCACCGTATCCTTACCGCTGCGAGATCACCGATGCCAACGGCACAAAGATTTATACTGGTTCTTACACGGTGTCCTTCTATGAGCCGCCGATCAATCCCAGAATTATCAAGAATCCTTCGGATGCTTATGTGTATAATTACGGAGTTGCAACCTTTAACGTACAGGCAGAAGGCAGCAGCTTTGTTGATGACGGTTCTGAAGATACCGGTGTGACCTATCAGTGGTGGAGAAAAAAGACCCCCACGTCTTCATGGGTCAAGTGCACAACTGCAGATGCAACTACAGCAACGCTTGCGGTTAAGGTTTATGCCAATATGGGCGACTATCAGTATATGTGTGAGGTCAAGGACGGCTACGGTAATACGTTGAAGACCAAGGAAGTTATGCACCATATCGTTACACCTGTTACCATTGCAGCTCAGCCCACAGCGATATTGGAAAATGGCACAGCGACCTTTACCTTCACTGCAACCGGTGATGTAAAGACCTATCAGTGGCAATGCCTGAAGAATGGCACTTGGATGAATGTTTCCGGTTCGAGTTACCAGGGCAACACAACTGCAACGTTGACCACTGCTGTCAAACGTTCTTATCGTTGTAAGATTACCGACCTTGCCGGTACAGTTACTTACACCGATGAAATTGCATTCCCCACAAAATAAGTAGAATTATTCCCTAAAAAAGCAGGTACGGCGAGCCGTACCTGCTTTTGCTGTGGTAGTTAGGGGAAATAAAAAATCTTGCGTGTAAGGATTGCGTCGTGGCCATCAGAAGGTAATTTGGGTAAAGTATTGTCCGATTTCCTGAAATTCCGGTCTGGTGGGGGCTTTTACAAAGGCTTCGGCAATATCCTCCGGGTGGAACCGCACACCGGACAAGCGTTCCCGGACGAGCTGCACAAGCCCGGTGTCCAAAGCATCGGAAAACACAGTCGCATCCCAGATATGCCCGTCTTCCACCTGAAACAGGAATTGCATCTCACCGAAGGAAAATCGTTCTTCCAGCTGGTAGTTAAAGGAGGGAGTTCGTCCAAAGCGCCACTGCCAGGAGGAGATTTCTGCATACAGTGTTTCAATTCTGGCAAGCTCCTGCTCGTTCAATTTATATTCTGAACACGCTCCGTATTCTGCCGCAAATGCCTGTTTCAGAAGGCTGACCACTGCCTGCACAGTTACATTTTTGCTAAAATCCCGAAGATTACACACCCGGGACTTTACGGAGGTTACACCCTTTGCCTGCATTTTTTTCTCTGACACATTCAAATAGCCGCCCAGCTTGGAAAGGTCTGTGTTTACAAGAATAGTTCCGTGGTGGGCTCTCATACCCTTGGAGGCGGCAAAGGCATTGCCGGAGAATTTCTTTCCTTCTATTAAAATGTCGTTTCTTCCGGAAAGCTCCGCAGTCATTCCCAGCGCCGCAACCATTTTTAGAATAACACCCATCTGCCGTACCACATCATATTGCGCCTCGTTCATAATGAAGGAGAAGTTAAGGTTTTGGGTATCATGATAAACAGCGCCGCCGCCGGTGTGTCTGCGTACAAGCTGAACACCGTCCTTTTCCATCGCGTCAATGTTGCACTCCCGCCAGGCATTTTGGTTTCTTCCTATGATAACCGCATTGGCATTGATATAGCAATACAGCAGAATATCCTCTTTTTTCAAACCTTCCAGGAAAAAACGGTCTGTTGCCAGATTGCGCCAGCCGTCTGTGCTGTCGCTCATATAGAAATATACTGCCATATATTTCAAGTCCTTTCCTACAGCTTTTTTTTGACTGCCGCAATGTGCTCCGGTGTGGTACCGCAACAGCCGCCTAACAGAGATGCGCCCATTTTCACGCATTCGACAGCGATTTCTGCAAATTCCGCCGGAAGCATCGGGTAGTGGGGGAGGTTGTCACTTTCAATCACCGGAATACCGGCATTGGGCTTGCACAAAAGCGGTCCTTTTACGAACCTGCGAAGTCTGGCTACCAGATAGGGGGTCATCATATCAGCCGCCACGCAGTTAAAGCCTACGGCAGCTGCGCCGGATTGCTCCAACTCCTGCAGCACAGGTCCTGCATCTCTTCCGGAAAACAGGGAACCATCCGCCTGCATGGTAAAGCTGTACATCACGCTGCCTGCATTTTCCATCTCTGCGGCAGTGAAAATCGCTTCTGCTTCCAAAGGATACATCAAAGTTTCCGCAACCAGAATATCTGCGCCGCCGTCTACCAATCCCCGGATTTGCCGTCGATAGTTTTCCACCAGCAAATCAAAATTATTTTCGTCCCAGCTGTCCGCAAAGGTTGCCAGCGTGGTTAAATCTCCGGCAATCAGGCAACCCGGCGCTGCCTGCTTGGAAAGGGCAACCAGCTGGGCATTGATTTGCTCCGTGTGGTTGTGCAGACACACCTGTTCCAGTGCGATGGGCTGCGCCTGAAAAGTGGGGGCATAGAGAATTTGACTGCCGGCTTCAGCGTAAGCGCGCTGCAAAGCCACCAGCTTTTCCGGGTTGGCCAAGACCCATTCCTCGGTACAGCAGCCCCGGGGCATACCGATTTTTTGCAGATTGGAGCCGGTGGCACCGTCCAAAAGACGGACACCTTGCTCTAAAAGCTTATGAAATTCTTCTCTTGTCAACATAGAAACACCTCTTTGCTGATTATTATATGCCATATTTCTCCAGTTTTCAATTGACGGTGGAAATTTTCTTTGTTAAAATAATAGGAAATCTAGCATAAGGAGTAATTACGTATGAAAAAGAGTGTTTTACGCCAGTATGCCCGCCTGATTGTGCGCTGTGGTGTCAACGTGCAAAAAGGGCAAGAGGTGATAGTCTATGCGGAGCTGGACCAACCGGAATTTGTGCAAATGGTTGTGGAGGAAGCCTACAAGGCCAAGGCAAAAAAGGTCAGCGTGGAGTGGAGCTACCAGCCGTTGGAAAAGGTCCACGTCCGGTACCAGACATTGAAAACCCTGGGTACGGTTCTGCCCTGGCAGGAAGCAAAAATGCAGCATCGTGTGGACACGCTGCCCTGCCGCATTCACCTGATTTCCGAGGACCCGGACGGACTGAGGGGAATCAATATGCAAAAATATGCCAAGGTCCGTCAGCTTCGCTATCCCATTATGAAGCCGTACCTGGACAAGGTAGAGGGCGCAGAGCAGTGGTGTATTGCGGCAGTTCCCGGTGTCGCCTGGGCGAAGAAGATGTTCCCCAATTTGAGCAAGCATCAGGCAGTAGAAAAGCTGTGGGAAGCAATTTTGCAAACCTCCCGAGTGGACGAGGACCCCATCAGGGCCTGGGAGAAGCACAATGCAAATTTGAAAGCACGCTGCGATTACCTGAACAGCCTGGGAATAGAAAGCTTGCATTACACCGCCGATAACGGCACCGATTTTACCGTGGGTATGATCGCCCAGGGCCGTTTTTGTGGCGGCGGCGAAACCAGCCGTCAGGGAATTTACTTTAACCCCAACATTCCTTCTGAGGAGTGCTTCATTTCTCCCAAGAAGGGTGTGGCGGAAGGAATCGTTTATTCCACAAAGCCTCTGTCCTACCAGGGGCAGCTTATTGATGAATTCTACCTGCGTTTTGAAAACGGCAAGGTGGTGGAAGCCAAAGCTGAGCAGGGTAATGAACTGCTGAACACCCTGGTCAATATGGACGAAGGCTCCTGCTACTTGGGCGAATGCGCTCTGGTTCCGGAGAAGAGCCCCATTGCAGAAAGCGGACTGCTGTTCTATAATACCCTGTTTGACGAAAATGCCGCCTGCCACCTGGCCATCGGCAGCGGTTATATTGATACGCTGGAAAACTATCACGACAGAACCCTGGAGGAGTGCCATCAGCTGGGCATCAACGAATCAATGATTCACGAGGACTTTATGATTGGCTGCGACACGATGAATATCGACGCAACCACCCGGGACGGAAAGGTGATACCCATCTTCCGGAACGGAAATTGGGCTTTTTGATGGTTTTTTTGAAAAATAGGAAAAAAACACTTGCATTATTGTTTTCTGTGTGTTATGATATCCGGGCGAATGAAAAGTGATAGGGTAATTGTGCCCTTTTAGCTTAGAAGAAAGAGGTGAACAACATGAGAGAAGGCATCCATCCCGAGTACGAACAGACCACCATCCGTTGCGCTTGTGGTAATACTTTTACTACCGGCTCCACCAAGAAGGAAATCCGTGTCGAAATCTGCTCCAAGTGCCACCCTTTCTATACCGGCAAGCAGAAGCTGGTTGACACCGGTGGACGTGTTGACCGTTTCAACAAGCGTTTCGGTATCAAGTAAGAATTTAACCCACACCGTTAGGTGTGGGTTTTTCTTTTGCGATAGAACCTAAAATTCCAAACCGACCCTGAGCAAGGTTTTTAAATTTTTCTCCGGAAAAATGTTGTACAGATTTGCATTTGTGTGTTATAATACAATGTAAAGTAAAATTAGGGGAAGTATCGCTTATATATGGAATCGAATTTTGAAAAGAAAGCGCAGGAACGGGCGGTTTTAGTGGGCTTGAATGCCGACTGCTTTACCGCCGAGCAGACAGCCACCGACGAAACCCTGGAGGAGCTGGATGCATTGCTGGAAACGGCTGGTGGCTTTTGTACCGGGAAAATTCTGCAGAACCGTCACGCACCGGATTCTCACAGCTTCATCGGCGAGGGAAAAGCCCAGGAAGTCCGCATGCTTGTGGAGGCAACGGAATCCACAATGGTGGTGTTTGACAACGAATTATCTCCCGGTCACATCCGGGCTTTGGAGGAGCTTCTGGGCGTAACGGTGTTGGACAGAAGTGCCCTGATTTTGGACATTTTTGCCCAGCGTGCCAAAACAAAAGAAGGTAGATTGCAGGTAGAGCTTGCCCAGTATAAATATCTGCTGCCACGGCTTTCCGGTATGGGCTTGAGCCTGTCCCGTCAGGGTGGCGGTATCGGCACCAGAGGTCCCGGTGAAACCAAGCTGGAGTCTGACCGGCGGCATATCCGGGAACGGATTTCCCGGCTGCAGTCGGAGCTGGAGCAGGTTCGGCAGGTCCGGGCGGTGCAGCGGGAGCGCAGAATGAAGAACTCTGTGCCTGTGGTGGCGATTGTGGGCTACACCAACGCAGGAAAATCCACCCTTCTTAATCGGCTGACCGATGCGGGCATCCCCGCCAACAACCGGCTGTTTGACACGCTGGACACCACCTCCCGACACTTAAAGGTGTCTGATAATCTGGAGGTTGTGCTTTCTGATACCGTTGGCTTTATTGCCAAGCTTCCCCATCATCTGGTGGATGCCTTCCGGGCAACTTTGGAGGAACTGGAATATGCGGATTTGCTGCTGCACGTGATTGATTCCGCTGACCCCAACCGGGAGGAGCATATTGCCGTGGTGGACAGCCTGATAGGCAAGCTGTCCAAGCCGGGCACCAAGGTCCTGCGGCTTTATAATAAGGCGGATTTGGTGCCTGCCGAGGATATCCCCATTGGAGAAGATGTGGTAAAAATTTCTGCCGCCAAGGGGCAGGGGATGGAAGCGCTTTTGCAGGCAATTGAAACCGCCCTGGGACACAGCCGCCACCACGTGACGGTGCGTTTGCCCTATTCTATGGGCGGTATGGTGGAAACCCTCCACGCCGGCGCCCAGGTAAAGACTGTGGATTACACCGGCGAGGGCATTGAGGTGGAAGCCATTCTGGATCCCATTTTGTACGGCAAGCTGAAAGATTATATTTTGAAGGAGCACTAAAGGTGGAAGAATACCTGGTACCGACCGGCTATGGCGAGGATGAATTTGTGGAGAAAAAGTCCCGGTTCATCGGCAGAGTCTGGTGCGTGGAAAGTGAGGAAGAAGCCCTCGAAAAAATCCAGGAAATGAAAAAGCAGCATTACGATGCAACCCATAACTGCTGGGCGTATGTTATCCGGGACGGCGCTATGCGGTTTTCCGATGACGGAGAGCCCGGCGGCACCGCCGGAAATCCTATGATGCAGGTGCTGCAAAAGGAAAACCTGTTTAACGTTGTCTGCGTGGTCACCCGGTATTTCGGTGGAACGCTGTTGGGGGCAGGGGGGCTGGTTCGTGCCTATACAAAGGGCGCAAAAATCGCCATTGATGCCGCCGGACGCTCTATGAAGCGTGTCTGGACGGTGCTGTATGTTCCCTGTCCGTATCATTTTTATGAGCGGGTAAAGCTGGAGGCGGAGGCCTTTGGGTGCGTCATACGGGACACCAATTTCGGCGCCGAGGTGGAGCTGGAAATTCTGGTTGCCCGGGAACAGACTCAGCCTTTTGTGGACAAGCTTACGGATATGACCGCCGGTAGTGTGGAGACCATGGAGCTGGGACAGGAATACCGGGCATTCCCGGTGGATAAATGAGGTGAAGCGTATGGATGTGCGAGAACTTTTGGAAAAAGCCGAACACGACCGGCTGTCTAAATTTGCCGCCTTTTCCAATGAAACCCGGGGCAGACTTCGCCCGGAGGAGCCGGATGCGGCAGATGTACGTACCAATTTTCAGCGGGATATTGACAGGATTGTGCACTGTAAGTCCTTTCGCCGCCTGATGCATAAAACCCAGGTGTTTTTGCAGCCGGAGGGTGACCACTACCGCACCCGCATGACCCATACCTTGGAGGTCGCCCGGATTGCCCGTACCGTTGCCCGGGCATTGGCTTTGAATGAGGATTTGACAGAAGCCGTGGCAATGGGTCACGATTTGGGACATACCCCCTTCGGTCATGCCGGAGAAAAAGCGCTGTCGGATTGCACCGGAAAGCCCTTCTCCCACAATGAACAAAGTTTGCGTGTGGTGGATGTGCTGGAAAATGACGGTTCCGGACTGAACCTGACCTATGAAGTCCGTATGGGTATTTTGGGGCATACCGGGGAGCGCATTCCGGAGACTCTGGAAGGGCAGATTGTCCGGCTGTCTGACCGGATTGCCTATGTCAACCACGATATCGACGATGCCATCCGGGCAGGTATTCTGGAAGAAACGGATATCCCCCGGAGTATTACCCGGATTTTGGGTCAGTCTCACAGTCAGCGGTTGGATACCCTGGTTTGCGATATGATTTTATCCTCCAAAGATACCGGCGAGATTATGCTTTCTGCCAAAGTGGGCGAATCCCTGCAGGAGCTGAGGAGCTTTATGTTTGAAAAGGTCTACCGTAACCCGGTGGCAAAAGGAGAGGAAAGCAAGGCCCGGGATATGCTCCAGTGGCTGTACCGGTACTATTTTGAACACCCCGAGGCATTGCCTCAGGATTTTCAGCCCCAGCTGTCCTTTGACGGGATGGAGCAGACAGTCTGCGACTATATTGCCGGTATGACCGACAAATATGCCGTCGATAAATACACAGAATTATTCATTCCTGCGGGCTGGCACGTCCGGGGATGATTTGACTACTTGGAAAGGAGGGGTAAGCCGTGGCATTTCCCCCATCATTTATTGATGAACTGGTGGCCCGCAATCCTATTGAGGATGTGGTTGGTCAGTACGTGAATTTAAAACGCTCCGGGTCCAATATGTTCGGTTTGTGCCCCTTCCATGGCGAGAAAACCGCATCCTTCTCCGTGGCTCCGGACAAGGGTATCTATTATTGCTTTGGCTGCCACAAGGGTGGCGGCGCTATCAACTTTATGATGGAAATCGAAGGTCTCAGCTACCCGGATGCGGTGCGCAAGCTGGCAGAGCGTGCCGGGCTGGAGGTACCGGAGGATGAGCAGTACCAGAGCCGCTACCGCCAGCAGGAACGGCTGTGGGCGCTGATGAAGGAAGCCGGACGGTTTTATAACGCCCAGCTGTACAGCCCTGCCGGTGCCCAATGCCTTGCCTATACCCAGAAGCGGGGGCTGACCAAGGCAATTCTGACCCGGTTTGGTGTTGGCTATGCTCCTGACAGCTGGAATGCGTTGGTGGATGCTATGCATAAAAAGGGCTATACCGACCAGGAACTGATTGATGCGGACTTGGTGGGACAGAAAAACGGCAGAATTTATGACCGGTTCCGTAACCGGCTGATGTTCCCCATTATTGATGTCCGGGGCAACGTCATCGGCTTTGGCGGTCGTGTACTGGACGACAGCAAGCCCAAATACTTAAATACATCAGAAACCCTGATTTTCAACAAGCGGAAAAACCTGTTTGGTCTGAATTTTGCCAAGAAAACCAAGCTGGGCTATCTGATTCTGGTGGAGGGAAATGTGGATGTGATTACTCTGCACCAGTACGGCTTTGACAATGCGGTAGCCTCTCTGGGTACCAGCCTGACAGAGGACCACGCAGTTCTGCTATCCCGGTACACCGACCAGATTGTTTTAACTTATGACAGTGACGAAGCGGGACAAAAAGCCGCCCAGCGCGCCATCCCTATGCTGGAAAAGGTTGGCATTGGGGTGAAGGTTCTGCAAATGCAGGGTGCCAAGGACCCGGACGAATTTCTGCACAAATTCGGTCCGGAGAAGTTCCGGCTGCTGGTGGAGGATTCGTCCAACCGGGTAGAGTACCAGCTAAAAGCCATTGCCGGGAAATACAACATTAAGGTTGATGAAGAGAAAATCAAATTTGTACAGGAGGCGGCAGACCTGATTTCCACGCTGCCCAGTGCGGTACAGCGGGAGATTTACGGTCACCGGATTGCGGAAGCCGGGGGTATCAGCTTTGAAAGTATGCAGCTGGAAATCGGCAAAGCGTACAAACGCCGTGTAGCCCGGGAGAAAAAGCGTCAGGAAAAAATTGACCTTGCGCCGGCAAAACACCGGCAGCCGGAAAGCCGCAATATTCGTTATGACAATGTGAAATCTGCCATAGCGGAGGAGGGGGTCATTGCCCAGCTGTTGAAAGACCCCAGCCTGCTGTCTCTGGCAGGGGATTTGCATGCCGGGTGCTTTACGGTTCCGCTGTTTGGCAAGGTGTTCCAGCAGGTTTGCACCCGCTATGCCCAAAATCTGGATGTAAGCCTGGGTGTGCTTACAGACCTGACGGCAGAGGAAATGTCCCACCTGACCGGTGTCTGTCAGAATAGCCAAATTACCGCAGGAGAGACCGCTTTCCGGGATTGCCTGGCAGTCATCCGTGGCGTAACCCAGGCGAAGGCTGTGTCCAGTGACGATGATTTGCTGGCCTTCCGGGATAAGCTGAAAGAAAGAAAAGGAACGAAATGATGCTTTCGGTACAACAAAATGAAGCGGACAGTGTGGCGCAGTTCTTGCAGGAAATCCGGGCATATCCTTTGCTGACGCAGCAGCAGGAACGGCAACTGGCAATGGCCTGCGCAGAGGGTGACGAGGAAGCCATCCGGACGATGGTCAATTCCAACCTGCGTCTGGTGGTGTCCATTGCCCGGGAGTATGCCAACCGGGGCATACCGCTGCTGGACTTAATTCAGGAGGGCAGCATTGGGTTGCTGACTGCTGCCAGAAAATTTGATTACACCATGGAAAACCGCTTTTCAACTTATGCTTCCCAGTGGATACGGCAAGGTATGAGCCGGTGTATCCTGAACCACGCAGGACTGATCCGTGTTCCCCGTCATACCCAGGAACGGATGCGAAAGCTCCTTGCTGTCCGGGCAGCTTTGGAACAGGAAGGTGTGGAGCCCACTGCAGAACTGTTAGCACAGAGGTGTGACCTTTCTGTAGAAAAGACACAGCAGCTATTGGGCTTGCTACCCCAGGTGTGCTCTCTGGATGCCCCGGCAGGCAGTACGGAAAATGATGCCTTGCGGGCGCTTTTGGAGGATTTGCACGCACCGCAACCCCATGAGGAGCTTGTGCGGCGGGAGCTGACCCATACTCTGGAAACGCTGCTGGGAATGCTGGACCAGCGTCAGCAGCAGGTGCTCCGTCTGCACTTTGGTATGGATGACGGTCAGAGCCATTCCCTGTCAGAAATCGGAACGCTTATGGGGCTTTCCAAGGAGCGCGTACGTCAGCTGGTTAAAAGCGCTATGATTAAATTACGCACCTTAGGTGCGGATTTCGGTTTGGAGGATTTTTTGCAGTGATGGATTTGCAGTACAGCTTCAGCAGTGAGGCAGAAAATTTCCTGAACGAACTGCAGCCCGGGCAGCCTCTGCCTGCAGAGGCGCTGTTAACGGCGCTTAGCGGTGAGGATGCTGCAGCGCTGGAGGAAGCACTGGATGCGCTGGCAGAAAAGGGAATTGTGCCGGATGTTCAGGACTTGCCCCGTTACAGTGCAGACACCCAGCTTGCGGTGCGCCTGCGTCGGGAGGCGCAGCTGGTCAAGCAGGGAAGCCTGTTGAAGGACTTGGAGGAAAATGACCCTCTGCGGCTGTATCTGGAGGAAATTGCGGCACTGCCCACGGAAGCGGGTGAGGATGCGGAGCAGCTGTTTAATGCCAGCTTGAACCGTGTGGCAGAGCTGGCTTTTGGTTATGCCGGTCAGGGTGTGCTGCTTCTGGATTTGATTCAGGAGGGTAGTATGGGCTTATGGCAGGCGCTGCAAAACCATAATGGTGATAATTTCGAAAAATTCCGGGACGAAACCGTTACCCGCTGCTTGATAAAAGCGATTATTCTGCAGGCGCATGAAGCCGGTGTGGGACAGAAAATGCGCCAGATGCTGGAGGACTACCGTTCAGCAGATGAAAGACTTCTGGCAGAGTTGGGCAGAAACCCCACTGCAGAGGAAATTGCGGAGGCTTTGCACATTTCTCCGGAGGAAGCGGAAACTGCCGGAAAAATGCTGGAAAATGTACGTTCCCTGCATCGGGTGAAGCAGCCCGAGCCGGAGCAGCTATCCCAGGAGGAGGACCAGGCGGTGGAGGATACTGCCTATTTCCAGATGCGTCAGCGCATTGCGGAGCTTTTATCCGGACTTGAAGAAACAGACGCACAGCTTCTGACATTGCGTTACGGCTTAGAGGGGGGACGTCCGCTGGATGCAAACCAGACAGCCCAAAAGCTGAATTTGACCCCCGAAGAAGTGAATGCCCGGGAAGCGGAAGCTCTGAAAAAATTGCGGCAACAATAAGAAAGAAGGTACGTTTATGAAAACCTATTCCATCGCCATTGACGGTCCTGCCGGTGCAGGAAAAAGCACCATCGCCAAAGCCCTTGCCAAGGAGCTGGGCTATCACTACGTAGACACCGGTGCCATCTATCGGACAGTTGCGTACTTTTTGGATTTGTGGGGTGTCAGCCCCAAGGATGTGGATGCTGTAGAGCGCTATATTGACGAGCTGACCATCCAGATTGCATATGACGAAACCGGTAAGCAGCATATGATTATGAACGGTATGGATGTTACCGACGATATCCGCACCCAGGACATTTCCCAGAAAGCATCTCTGGTTTCAGCCCATAAGGTTGTCCGGGATGTGCTGCTGGATATGCAGCGGGGTGTGGCGCAAGAACATAATGTGATTATGGACGGTCGAGATATTGGTACTGTAGTGCTTCCCAATGCGGACGTGAAAATTTTCCTGACCGCCTCTGCGGAGGTCCGTGCCAAGCGCCGCACCGATGAGCTTCTGGCAAAGGGCCAGCAGGCGGATTTTGCCCAGACCCTGAAGGATATTCAGCAGCGTGATTATCAGGACACCCACCGTCCCATTGCGCCGCTGAAGCAGGCAGCGGACGCAGTTTTGCTGGACACCTCTGAGCTGGATATTCCCGGTGTTCTGGCTGCGATGAAGAAAATTATTCAGGAGAAGATTTCCTGATGGAAGTGAAGGTAGCCAAAAGCGCCGGCTTCTGCTTTGGTGTGAACCGGGCGGTGGAGCTGGTGGAGCAGGCGGTGAAAGAGGGGAAACAGGTGTATACCCTGGGACCCATTATTCATAACCGCCATGCAGTCAAGCACTTTGAGGATATGGGGGTTGCTGTGCTGGATACGCCGGAGCAGGCGCAGCCCGGTACCACAGTTGTGATTCGTTCCCACGGAGTGACCAGAGCTGTTTATGAGGCGCTGGAAAGCCGAGGGGTGGAGCTTGTGGATGCCACCTGTCCTTTCGTTAAGCGCATCCACGGTATTGTCAGTAAGGCCGGGGAGGAGGGACGTTTTCCCCTGATTATTGGCACACCGCACCATCCGGAGGTGGAGGGAATTGCCGGCTGGTGCGAAAAATGTAAAATTTTTCAGACCCCTGAAGAGTTGGAAAACTGGGCAAAAACAGAGCAGATTCCCGAGAATTTGCCAATTTGTATGGTTTGCCAGACTACCTCCACAGAATTTTTGTGGAATTCGTGCGTAAAAAAAGCAAAAAAATTGTTTACTAACTTGAAAATTTTTGATACAATATGTAAAGCAACTGAGGACAGACAGTCGGAGGCGGCGAATTTAAGCGCCCAATGTCAGGCTATGGTGGTGGTGGGAGATACCCAAAGCTCCAACACCGGTCGTCTGGCAATGATCTGTCGGGAGCACTGCGAAAGGGTTGTTCTGGTGGACAACGCATCCGAGCTGAAGCCGGAATTTTTCCGCGGTGCCGCTTGTGTTGGAGTCACTGCCGGTGCATCGACCCCGGCGTGGATTATAAAGGAGGTCAACAAGACTATGAGCGAAATTACGAATGTTGAGGCTGTACAGGAGGAAAGCTTTGAAGCGCTTCTGGAGCAGTCCATCAAAACTTTAAATACAGGAGATAAGGTCACCGGTATCGTTACCAGCATCGGCTCTACCGAAGTTCAGATTGACTTGGGTACCAAGCACGCTGGCTACATCCCTTACGATGAAGTCAGTGCCGATCCCGCAGTGAAGCCTGAGGATATCCTCAAGGTTGGCGATGAGATCGAAGTTTTCGTCGTTCGTGTGAACGACCAGGAAGGCACCTGCCAGCTGTCTAAGAAGAAGCTGGATGGCATCAAGGTGTGGGACGATATGGCTACCTGGTGCGAGGAGAAGACCGTCGTTGAAGGTGTCATCACCGAGGAGAACAAGGGCGGCCTGGTTGCTACTATTAAGGGCATCCGCGTGTTCATTCCCGCTTCCCAGTCCGGCGTTGCCAAGGGCGGCGACATGACTGGTATGGTTGGTCAGACTGTGCAGTTGAAGATTACTGAGGTCAACCGTGCACGTCGTCGTGTGATCGGTTCTATCCGCGCTGTTTCCGC
>JAFXAQ010000024.1 GCA_017516925.1 Oscillospiraceae bacterium
GCAATCGACGAAGTCAAGCGCTTCATCGCCGATCACGATTTGAACGCGGAGACCCGCTTCGTCCCCCCTATGGTCAATCAGATCGGCCGCCCCTATGAAGAGAAGATTGCCATCATCGGCGCCGGTCCCGCAGGTATGACCTGTGCATACTTCCTTGCCGCTAAGGGCTATAAGCCCACGGTATTTGACAAGGCGGCACGCCCCGGTGGAATGATGATGAACGGCATCCCCAACTTCCGTCTGGAAAAGGATGTGATCCAAGCTGAAATTGACATCCTCGTCGAGATGGGCGTAGAGTTCAAGTGCGGCGTTGAGGTGGGTAAGGACATTACCATCCCCGAGCTTCGTAAGCAGGGTTACAAGGGCTTCTATCTTGCCATCGGCCTCCAGTCCGGCGGCAAGCTCGATGTTCCCGGCGCTGATGCAGAAGGCGTAATGGCCGGCATTGACTTTACCAAAAAGGTAAATCTCGAAGGTCCACAGCAGCTTAACGGCAATGTGGTGGTGATCGGCGGCGGCAACATCGCCTGCGACGTGGCCCGCACTGCCGTACGCTGCGGCGCAGACTCCGTCACCATGTACTGTCTTGAGTCCTATGACAAAATGCCCTGTGGTGAAGAAGACCGCTCCGAGTGCGAACACGACGGCATCGTCATTCGTGCCGGCTGGGGACAGACCGAGATCGTCACTGAAAACGGCAAGACCGTTGGTGTAAACTTCCGAAAGTGCCTTTCCGTCCAGGATGGCGAGGGCAGATTCGCTCCCACATTTGACGATGACACCACCGAGTTCGCCAAAGCGGACTATGTTATGTACTGCATCGGTCAGAAGGCAGACTGGGGCACGCTCCTTACCGGCACCGCTGTGCAGCTTAATAAGCGCGGCCTTGCCGAGGCTGACCCCCTCACCTATCAGACCGCTGAGAAGGACATTTTCGTGGGGGGCGACGCATACACCGGACAGAAGTTCGTGATTGATGCGATTGCCGCTGGTAAGGAGGCTGCCATCTCCCTGCACAGAATCGTGCACGAAGGACAGACACTCACCTACGGCCGCGACCGCAGAGTATACCGCGCATTGGATAAGAAAAACGCCCTTGTGCCTGAGGACAGCTTTGATCACGGAAGCAGACAGCTGCCTGGCTACAATGAGGCAAAGCGCAAGTCTTTCGGCGATGCAAGACTCACCTTCACCGAGGAACAGGTAAAGAAAGAAACCGCACGTTGCCTTGGCTGCGGCGCAACGAAGGTTGACAGCTACCTGTGTATCGGCTGCGGTGTATGCACCACCAAATGCAAGTTTGATGCCATCAAGCTGGTTAAGGTTCGTGATTGGCACGCAGGCGCTTTTGAAACCATGCCCATCAAGGTCGCCGAGCATCTGGTGAAGAAAGTTGGCCGCGCTGCCGCGAAGCCTTTCTCGAAGGAATAAGCCTATGCATGAAATGGGTTTGATGGATGCAGTACTGAGAACGGTAGAGCGCATCCGACAGGAGCAGCAGCTTGGCCCTGTACGTAAGATCACCATTGAGGTCGGCGAACTATCGGGAGTCGTGCCGAGATTTCTTGAGGAGTGCTATGAGGCTGTTGCCGCAGGTACACCCTTTGAAAAAACAGAGCTTGCCATCGAAATGGCCCCGGGCCTAGCAAGGTGTGAAGACTGCCGCAAAGAATTCCGTCCGGTCAACACTATGTTGCGCTGTCCTGCCTGCAACGGAGAAAAACTCACACCCATCGCCGGCAGAGACATGACCATAAAGGAGATCGAGGTTTACGATCAGGAATAGCCTCCATACGGAAAATATCCGCAGCTCTCGCTTAAGGGCGGCTGGGGCTCCTCAAGACACGGAACGGTGACGACGGAAGGACGCTGCTTGAATCAATGAACAAGAAAGAGATCATCTCCTTTTTCGACAAGATGGCACCGGACTGGGATTCCCGCCTGGTGGTGGATATCGAGAAAATCAGCTTCATACTGGATCGGGCCGGCATAAAGGAAAACTGTGCGGTATTGGATGTAGCCTGCGGTACAGGTGTATTGTTTCCCTATTATCTTCGCAGGAATGTATCCCGTGTTATCGGCGTGGATATCTCTCCCAACATGACACGCCTTGCTGTCGCCAAGAATCGGGATGTCCGCGTGGAGGTCATCTGCGCAGATATCGAGGAGCTACCCGTGCACCGCAGATGCGATTGTTGCGTGGTATACAATGCCTTCCCGCACTTTCCCGATCCACAGGCTCTGGTTGCCTGCCTTGCAAACTGGGTAAAACCGGGAGGCAGACTCACTGTGGCTCACAGCATGAGCCTTGCGGCGCTGAAACGGCATCACGAAGGCAGCGCCGAACACGTTTCCAGACAGATGCTGGAAGCACAGGAGTTGGCAAATATGTTTGCACCGTGGTTTACCGTGGACTGTGCCGTGTCGGATGAGGAGAAATATGTTGTCAGCGGAATACGGCAACAGTAGTAACGCTCAAAACCGGTAATCAATGAGATGCGTGATGGAGCATCAAAAGAACAGCGCGTTCAAGATTTCAGCCCCCAAAAGCCGCTATTAAGCGGCTTTTGGGGGCAACCTCTTGAATGGAGGGACTCACCTAATGAATGGTTTTCGCTTTATATTTTTACCTTAGTGCTGCGGATGTTTTGGGGGATGACCAGTTACAAACCATTGCTCGTGAAGTAGCCGATAAGGTGCGGAAAAATGCAACTATCGATTGGGCCGTAAAGGAAAGTGTTAGAGCAAGACTAATGGTCATTGTTCGTCGCATTCTTAAAAAGTACGGATATCCACCCGATAAGCAGGAGAAAGCAATTGCTCTGGTTATGAAACAGGCAGAGAATCTTGCAGATGATTGGGCTGCGGGGAAGTAAGTTTTACATTTTAACGATTACCCCTGTGATTTAACGATTACCCCAATAATTCAACGATTTATACTCTTTCAACGATTACGAGGGCCACACGAGGCCCACAAAGGCCCCACAAAGGCAAAAACCCGACCAGGTAAACAACAACCTGACCGGGTTTTCTTTTGAGGCCGCTGTGGACAAAAGGGCCGCAAACACGGCGTTTTCGCATAAAAAAGTAAGAACCGTAACCTCGATACGCTTTGTATCAAAATTACGGTTCTTATTTGGTGGAGGCGAGGGGAGGCTACGGGCTTACGCCCGTTCGCATGCACTCCACCAGCCAAAAATTCATCGCGCGAGCGCTCGTATTTTTGGGGTGTCGTGGATCGAACCGGGCATTCTCACCGCCAACAC
>JAFXAQ010000025.1 GCA_017516925.1 Oscillospiraceae bacterium
AAGGTCCGCAAAGCGGACAAACGGGGCCCGGAGGTGGATTCGCCGCAGGCGAAGACGGAGGGAGAGAAACAAGTAGAGAAAATTCTCTCCCCCAGTCACAGCTTGCGCTGTGCCAGCCCCCTCGTCAGAGGGAGGCTTGACCCTGCGGCGGGTCTGGGCAAAGCGAAAGCTTTTTGGAACCACACAGTGCCGGTGGTTTTCTTCTTACAACAAAGAAAGCGCTCCATCCGTGATGGAGCGCTTTTGTGATGTATTCAATTACTGGGCAGCCTTTTCCGCTTTGGCTTTCTTGACTAAGTCCACAGCAAACAGGACAACACCAACCAAGCCTGCAACGGCAGTGACAGCGCTGGTGATAATCAGAAGCATCTGGGTTTCAGCCAAGCTGTAGAAGGGATTGGTGGCGTAGCCCACAACACCGACGATACCGCCAACCAGAGCAGCCAGAGCAGCCAGGGGTGCCTTCTTGGACAGGAAGGTAACCACAACGGCGACCGCAGCCATAAGCAGTGCCACGACGGGGGTAGTAACAACATCATTGACAGAGGGGAAATCCTTCAGGCCCAGAGTGTCCTTGAAGCCCTTCAGAAGAATAATCTTCTCTGTGGGGAAGCCAATGTAGCTGGCTGCGGAAAGCATACCGTCTTCATACTGCCAGGTGGGCAGGAACAGCAGTGCAAACATAGCAAGCAGCAGAACCGTGCAGACAATGTTGGTTACAATGACAACGAGATTAACTTTTTCCTTTTTCATAACGAGTTCTCCTTTTTCATATCATGAGCAAAACGCTCCAACGTATGACTATACACTCATACCACCCAATTATACTATTTTTTGTCCCGTAATGTCAATAGCTGGAAGCGGGAAGTGCGTCAAAAAATCTTGTTTTACCTGCCAAAAAACGACATCCGTTTTTGTGCACAATGTACAATTCTCACTTACAGCATATGCTCCAAAATATAGTCCTGGGTGTAAGCGGATAAATCTGCCGGTGCCAAATCGAAAATCGTGCGACAGCCGGTTTCGCCACGACTTGCCATCCGGAAAATTGCCCGGGCGCAGGCAACCAGGGCGCTGCCGGTAAATTCCGGATTAGAATCCAAAGAGAGCTTGTATTCGATAATCTGACGGTGTTCTCTGCTCCAGCCGGTGACACCGCTGCGAATAACGCTGCCGCCGTGGGGAAGACCTGCGTGTTCCTGCTGCATTTGTTCTGCGGTAATAAACTCCACAGTGGTGTCATAATCGGCAAAGTAACCGGGCATTGTCTTGATTTGCTTTTCAATTTCTGTCTTGTCTGCGCCGTCTTCAGCCACCACATAGCAAAGCCGGGTGTGCTTCTGCCGGGTGGTCAGCTCCGGATTGCTGCCGGAGCGTGCCTGCTCCATGGCTTCCTCCACGGGAATGGTGTACTGCCGGGCATCCAGAACACCGTCAATTCTCCGCACCGCATCGGAATGCCCCTGACTGACACCCTTGCCCCAGAAGGTGTAATCCTTGCCCTCAGGCAAAATCGCCGAGGCATACAGCCGGTTCAATGAGAAAAGACCCGGGTCCCAGCCGGCGGAAATCAGGGCCAGATGACCGGTTTCCTTGGCGGAAGTGTCCACCCTTGCGAAATGGGCAGGGATACGCACGTGATTGTCGTAGCTATCAATCACGTGAAAATGCTTTGCAAATTCCGGGGTCATTTCCGGCAAATCCGTAGCGCTGCCGCCGCAAAGCAGCATCACATCAATGCGGTCAGCAAAATCCGCCGCCTTGGAAAGGGGATACACCGGTACATCCTCTGTTGCAATCTTTACAGTTTCAGGGCTGCGCCGGGTAAACACCGCCACCAGCGCCATATCCGGGTTTTGGGCAATGGCACACTCTGCGCCCTTTGCCAAATTGCCGTAACCAACAATACCGATTTTAATCATAAAAGCTCCTCATAAATAAGATATATTCACTTTACCACGGATAAAAAGTGGTTGTCAATAGACAATTTTCGGGATATAATAAGAGTAAGTATTCAAAACAGGAGGTTTTTGTATGAAAAAAGGAACAATCATTGCCATTGCGCTGGTTGCGCTGGCGGTCATTTTGGGCATTGCCCTGATTTCCGGCTATAATTCCATGGTGACGCTGGAGGCGGATGTGGATGCGGCTTATGCCAATATGGATGTGTATATGCAGCGCCGTGCAGACCTGATTCCCAATTTGGTCAGCACAGTCAAGGGCTATGCTGCCCACGAGCAGGAGGCTATTGACAGCGTCACCGAAGCTCGGGCAAAGCTCACCGGCGCAGCGACACCGGAGGCGGCAGCGGAAGCAGATGCGGAGCTTTCCTCTGCTTTGAGCCGACTGCTGGTTGTGGTGGAGAACTATCCGGAGCTGAAGGCCTCTGAAAACTTCACCCAGCTGGCTGATGAGCTCTCCGGTACGGAAAACCGCATTGCCGTGGCAAGAAAGGATTACAATGAGAATGTAACCAAGTTTAACTTAGCTATTCGGAAATTCCCCAACAGTCTGCTGGCAGGCTTGTTTGGCTTTGAGAAAAAGCCCTTGTTTGCAGCCAGCGCTGCAGCCCAGGAAGTTCCCAATGTGGAGTTTTAAACGTTATGAAAGCCCGTAAGATTTTTGGATTTCTTCTCATCCTGTGCCTGATTGTGTCTGCGGGGATACCTGCTTCGGCAGAAATTGTAACCCCTACAAGTGATTTCTATGTCTACGATGGGGCAGAGGTGCTCTCTACCGAAACGGAAAGCTACGTCATCAGCACAAATCGGGAGCTTGAGAGCAAAACCGGTGCCCAGATTGTGGTGGTGACAATCCCTTCCCTGGAAGGGGCTTCTCTGGAGGAATATGCGGTGGAGCTGTTCCGCCAGTGGGGCATTGGTGATAAGCAGAAGGATAACGGACTTTTGCTTTTGTGCGCCCTGGAGGAGCGGCAGTTCCGTGTGGAGGTTGGCTATGGTCTGGAGGGCGACCTGCCTGACGGCAAAACTGGCAGAATGCAGGATGAATACATCATTCCGCTGCTGAAAGAGGATCAATTTGATGCAGGTATCAAAAACGGCTACAGCGCCTTTTTGCAGGAGGTAGCCCAGGTTTACGGTGTGGAGCTTACCGGAGAAATGCCTACCTCTTATGCTGAAGAAGAGGTGGGACCGGCGTTTGTGGTCTGTCTGGTTGTTGGTTGGCTGCTCAGCTTTTTAGGCGCAGTGTTTTTGCTGAAGCCCAAAAAGTCACCCTTCAAAGCGGTATTCTGGGGTCAGGAAGCGCTGCAGCTTCTGGTGTTTTCTCTGGTACTGCAAAGCTTTGCCAACGCAATCTGGATTGTGGGTATGGGTCTTGCTCTGAGCTTGAGCCTGTGCTTTGGAAAGCCCCGCTACAGACGCTATGGCGGTCATTGGGGCGGTTCCGGTGGCGGCTTTGGCGGTGGCTTCAGTGGAGGCGGCTTCAGCGGAGGCGGCGGAAGCTCCGGCGGTGGCGGCAGCAGCCGAGGATTTTAATGAGCGTAATGGGCACCATTGCTTAACAGCGGTGCCCATTTTGCTTGTGGAGATTTGTTTGACATCAAGGGCGTTCGATGGTATATTAGAATAACCAAATACTGACTGGTTTTACAAAGGAGAGATAAGCATGAAAAGATTTTTTGCGATTGTTTTGGCAGTGTTGTTGCTGATATCCTTGACGGCCTGCGCAGGCACGCAAAGCACAAGTGACAAGCTGGTGGTGGGTGTCTGTCAGCTGGTTCCCCACGAGGCTTTGGATGCAGCCACCAAGGGCTTTGTGGAAACATTGGAAGCTGAATTCGGCGACAAAATTGAAATCAAGGTCGAGTTGGGCGGCGGCGATACCGCAACCTGCGCCCCTATCGTCAATGCTTTTGTAGCTGAAAACGTAGATCTGATTATGGCAAATGCAACCCCTGCCTTGCAGGCTGCGGCTGCCGCAACCAGTGATATTCCAATTCTGGGCACCTCTGTTACCGAGTACGGTGTGGCGCTGGATATTGACGATTTTAACGGTACTGTCGGCACCAATATTTCCGGCACCTCTGACCTGGCACCTTTGAAGGACCAGGCAGCTATGGTCAAGGAGTGGTTCCCGGAGGCTAAGAATGTGGGACTTTTGTACTGCTCCGGTGAAGCAAACTCCAAGTATCAGGTGGATACCGTCAAGACTGAGCTGGAAGCGTTGGGCTTTACCTGCACATTGTATGCCTTCACCGATTCCAACGATATGCAGGCGGTGACCCAGAAGGCGGCGGACGCCTCCGATGTGATTTACGCACCCACAGACAATACCATTGCCAGCGCTGGCGGTACGGTGGACGGTGTGTGCCGGGCAGCCGGTGTGCCGGTGATTTCCGGTGAGGAAAATGCCTGTCAGTTGTTTGGTGTGGCAACCCTGTCCATCAGCTACTACAATCTGGGTGTGACCACCGGTAAAATGGCAATTGAAATTTTGAAGGGCGAGAAGGATATCGCGCAAATGCCCATTGCCTATGACGAAGCCCCTGTGAAGAAGTACAATAAGGAGCTTTGCCAGGCGCTGAACCTGACCCCGCCTGAGGGGTATGTAGCCATTGGCGAGTAATCCATACCTATGCTGCCCCGAAGCCTTGTGCTTCGGGGCGGTTAGAGTGTCAAAGAACCCCCAAATCGCCAAAACACAACAATATTGAAAAAGCAATCTGCCGATATTAAGTTGTCATTGCGAAACCAGTGTCGCAACACTGGTTGTGGCAATCCGTTTCCTAAAATATCTTGCTGTCGCAAGC
>JAFXAQ010000026.1 GCA_017516925.1 Oscillospiraceae bacterium
CAACGGATTTTCTAATCTTAAAAAATAATTTTCCTGTATTTATCAATGAAATCCTTGCTTTCGCAAGGATGAAATCTGCTGACGCAGATGAAATACAAACTGCGTTTGTATGAAATTAAATCCACCCACCGCCGCAGCGATTTCACACGCCGTAGGCGTATTTCATATTGCGAAGCAATATTTCACCCACCCGCAAGGGTGGATTTAGTTGAAAAAGCACCCCGAAGGGTGCTTTTTCTGGTGCCGGTGGCCGGACTCGAACCGGCACGATGTCGCCATCGGTGGATTTTGAGTCCACTACGTCTACCAATTCCATCACACCGGCAGGTGTTGGTACGGTATATTGCTAGCCTATCGGCAGGCACTACGCTAGTATACACCATTTTCTTCAAAATAGCAAGCAAAAAATATCAAGAAAGCAAAAAATATTCTTGCCCGGCGAATTGCGCCTGAAACGGGCACCTTGCAGAATAAGTTCAGGGGTATCCCTTTAGGACACCCCTGATTATATTATTGTTCTTGCGGGCGGAAGGTAATCTCGCCGGTAATGGGGTCCATGGCATCCACGATGGCCAGAGATTCCAGCGGATATCCTAAATTCCGCAGGCGGTAGCCGCCGTCCTGGAAGCCCTTCTCAATGGCAATTCCCAAGCCCTCAACCGTTGCGCCGGCCATTTCCACCAGCGCAATCAAGCCCTGCAGGGCGCAACCGTTGGCGAGAAAATCGTCGATAATCAGCACGTGGTCATCTTCGCTTAAGAACTTCTTGGAGACAATTACCTGATTGACGTTTTTGTGGGTAAAGGATTCCACGCTCACCACATACATATCCCCGTCAATGTTAATGGAACGGGACTTCTTAGCAAATACCATCGGCACACCAAACTCCCGGGCCACAGGGTAGGCGATAGCAATGCCGGAGGCCTCGATGGTAAGTACCTTAGTGATTTTCTTGTCGGCGAACCGGCGGTGAAACTCCTTGCCGATTTCATCCATCAGGGCAATGTCCATCTGGTGGTTCAAAAAGGAGTCTACCTTCAAAACATTTCCGGGCTTCACAACGCCGTCTTTTAAAATTCTCTCTTCTAAAAAGTTCATAGGTACCTCCAATAACTATAAATTAACGAAGTGCGTCAATGAGCTGACCCAGTACAGGCTCGAACTTAGCGCCGTACCAATGCTCCGGGCTGTCTGCGGTGGCATACATACAGGCAACGGTGTAATCTGCAGCAATTTTTGCAGAATCATATGCAGATTTTCCCTTAAGCATAGCGCCTACAAAGGCGGAAGAGTAAATATCGCCGGTGCCATGGCAGCTTTTGGGCAGACGGATATGCTCATAGTAATTCCGTTGACCGTTTTCTACCACCTCAATACCGGTTTTGCCCTCTGCGTAGGAAACACCGGTGAGAATGATATTCTTGCAAACCTGCTCCTGCAGCGCTGTCAACAGCGTGTCAATATATGCCTTATCATAGGTTTCCTGATAAGCAATCCCTGTGAGCAGGCAAGCCTCTGTAATGTTGGGCAAAATATAATCTGCCTTCTGGCACAGCCGCTTGATTGCCTGTACGTAGTTGTCATCAAAGCCGGGGTAGAGCTTTCCGTAATCCGCCATAGCCGGGTCAATAAATGCAAGACCTTCTGTTTTCAGGCAGTCACGGATAATATCCAGCACAAAATCCACCTGCTCCGCACTGCCCAGATACCCGGTATACACCGCATCAAAGGCAATGCCCTCCTTTTGCCAGTGGGCCCGCACTGCAGGCATGTCCTGCGCCAAGTCACGTACCGTATAGCCGGAGAAGCCGGCGGTGTGGGTGGACAAAATAGCGGAGGGAAGTACTGCGGTTTCGTGACCGCAGGCGGACAAAATCGGCAGCGCCACCGTCATAGAGCACTGGCCTACACAGGAGATGTCCTGGATGGTTAAAACACGTTGATAATGCATAGTATCGCCTCTTTCTATCAGTTGCTTTTATTATAGCACATTGTGTCAATAAGAAAAGCCCCAAATTTCTTCTGATAGCAATTTTGGGAAAATTTCATATTTTGTTATGGAAATTGTCAGAATTTGGTGTATAATAGGACCCAAGAAAAGGGGTGAAACTATGAAGGTACTGTTATTCTCCTGTAATACCGGCGAGGGGCATAATGCCACAGCCAGGGCAATTATGGAGGTTTTGCAGGCGCAGGATGTTCAGTGTGACCTGCGGGATTCTCTGGTGTACCTGTCGCCCAGTGTCTCGAAATTTATCTGTAATTGGCACAACCGGATTTACCGGCATGCGCCGAAGCTGTTTGATATGGGCTACCGGGCGATGGAGCACACTGCTGACCCGGAGGAAACCAATCTGGTATATGAAATGCTGAAACTGGCAGCCGGAAAGGTCTGGCGGATGCTGTGCGAAGGAGAGTACGATGCGGTAATCTGCACCCATACCTTTTCCGGTATGATTATGACCGAGGTTCGCAAGGCTTGGAAATGCGAAGTGCCCTGTTTCTTTGTATCCACGGACTATACTTGCCATCCTACTTTAGAGCAGTGCGATTTTGACGGCTATTTTATTCCCGACGGAGCCCTTGTTCCGGAATATCTCCGGGCAGGTATTTCCAGTGTGCGCCTGATCCCCACCGGCATTCCGGTGCGCCAGGGGTTCTATCAAAAAATGCCGAAACCGACGGCGCGGACACAACTGGGGATTTCTCAGGATGCCCTTGCAGTGCTTTTGATGTGTGGCAGTATGGGCTGCGGTCCTATCCGGAAAATTGCTCTGCGGCTGATGGAAGAGCTTCCGGAAAACGCTCTGGTGATAACGGTCTGCGGCAATAATGAAAAGCTGTATGATGCTATGAGCGAAATTGAGGACCCGCGGCTGAAGGTCTTGGGATTTACCCGGGAGATCGACACCTATATGGATGCGGTGGATATTGTGGTCACCAAACCCGGTGGCTTAAGCTCCACGGAGGCTGCCAATAAGCATTTGCCGATGGTGCTGCTGAACACAATCGGTGGATGTGAAAGCCGGAACTTTGATTTCTTCCTGCGCCGTGGCTATGCAGTAGGCAGTAGGGAAGCGGCAAAGGTAATTGCCCTGACCGTTGATTTGGTGAAAAATCCGGAAAAACGGGCGGAAATTACAAAAAATCTGAAAGAAGGCTTCACTACCAACAGTCCCAAAACCATTGCCAGATACATAATGGATGCTGCGGGTGTGTACCGCCAGCGGCGAGGTAGTATAAAGCTGGAAGAAAGCGGATATCCTCTTAAGGTAAAAGGAGGATATTCTATGGAAAATAAAAATCAGCAAACTGTTTTGAATTTGGCCCGTTCCTTTGCCGGAGAATCTCAGGCAAGAACCCGTTACACCACCTACGCACAGGTAGCACGCACCGAGGGCTACGAGTGGATTGCCCGGGTATTTGAGGAAACGGCGGATAATGAGGCTGTCCACGCAGAAGAATTTTTGGAGCAGATGCAAAAGCTGGATGGCTGTGCGGCAAACATTGATTTGGAGGCAGGCTATCCCTTCCAGCTGGGCACCACGGCAGAGAATTTGCAGTTTGCTGCCGCCGGCGAGCTGGAAGAGCACGATACGGTCTACCGTAACTTTGCGGAAATTGCCCGGCGTGAGGGTTATGACGAGGCGGCAAGACTGTGGCTTCAGATTGCCCGGATTGAGGGCGTGCACCACAATGTGTTTAAGTCATTGCACGAACAGCTTGTCAGCGGAACCCTGACAGAAAAAGAAAATCCCATCACTTGGCGCTGCCTGAACTGCGGCTACACCTATGAGGGCATTCGGGCCTGTGACCCTTGCCCGGTGTGCGAAAAACCTGCCGGCTGGCAGGAGGGCGAGCTGAACAAAAAGCAATTGCTTCCGAAAAAATAAGGAACTTGCAACTTGTGGTTTACAGAGCCTGCTGTGATGTGATATGATAGTAGAAACAGAAACCGAGGTTGCAAACATGAATTATATCGTATTGGATATGGAATGGAATCAGCCCTGGCCGGGCTCTCCATCGGCACGTAAGGTGCTTCCTGTGCAGATACGCGGCGAGATTATTCAAATCGGCGCAGTGCGGGTGACGGAGGACCGGCAGGTGGCAGATGAATTTCAGGTTCTGATTAAACCGAAATATTACAGAAGACTAAACCGTCGGGTCAGTAAGCTTACCGGTATTAAGGAAGCCCAGCTCCGTGACGAGGGCGTTACTATGGACGAGGCGATGGAACGCTTCCGTAACTGGTGCGGTGAGGATGTTATCTTCCTGACTTGGGGCTTTGATGACATCACCATTTTGCGGGAAAATCTGCGGCTTTACGGCATCGATGAAAACTGGGTCAGTCGCTGGTATAATGCCCAGATGATTTTTAACGCCCAGACCGACGGCTCCAATTCCCAAAAGGCGCTGAAAACCGCCATGGAAATATTCGGAATTGAAGCCACCCGCCCTGCCCATGATGCCTTGGGCGATGCCTACCACACCGCCCTGATTTGTGCCAGATTGGATTTGGAAAAAGGCACCCGGGAATACGGACAAGCGCTGAAGGAGCACGTAAACGGCTTCCACGGCGCAGAGCTTCCCGGCTGTATCAGTCGTAAAGTGTTTTATGACTATCCGGATAAGCGGGCGGCGCTGTCTGCCATGTCCGGTGGGGAAAATAAGTGCCCCACCTGTTCCCGGCAAATGCTGGGCTCCCGGTGGTTTGCCCAGCCCGGTCGCCGATATATGGATTTGGCCACCTGCCCGGAACACGGCAAGTTTCTAATTCGTGTTCGGCTTTCTGCCCAGCCGGACGGCACCGTCCGTGTCAGCCGGCTGACCTATGAGGCAACCTCGGAAGCGGCGGCAGCCTATGCCCGCCGTGTAGAGAAGGCGGACCCGGAGAACGGCAGCACCACCCAACGCCGCCGGCGCAGCCGCCTAAGTGAGAAATAACAAAATGCCACAGCTTTGACTGTGGCATTTTTCTTGCAGCGCAAGATTTTCTTTACAAAACCCTTGACAGATTGGGGATAGAGGTGCTATAATGACTTGCGCTATGGTGCTCCGCACCTGTGTATACGGGCCCTTAGCTCAGTTGGTTAGAGCCTCCGGCTCATAACCGGATAGTCCCGGGTTCGAATCCCTGAGGGCCCACCATCAACAATAAGGTACTCACCTTTTATATATAGGGGTATAGCTCAATTGGTAGAGCGGCGGTCTCCAAAACCGTAGGCTCAGGGTTCAAGTCCTTGTGCCCCTGCCAAAAATCTCCGACACCTTTTGGTGTCGGAGATTTTTGCTTAGGGGTGCTGGACTTG
>JAFXAQ010000027.1 GCA_017516925.1 Oscillospiraceae bacterium
ATTGAGGATATCAGCCAGTTTTTGGGCTATGATAATACCACCGATGCTATTCTGGTCGGCGCAGGCAAGCTGGGACAGGCGCTGCTGGGTTACAGCGGGTTTGACGCCTATGGCTTAAATATTTTGGCTGCCTTCGATGCGAAGATAACAAAGGCAACCTCCGATGGCAAGCATATTTATCCGATGGATAAGATGGAAAGCTTCTGTGATGCCAATAAAGTGCTGATGGGAATTATTACTGTGCCGGCAGAGTATGCCCAGCAGGTGTGTGACCAGATGATTGCCTGTGGCATTAAGGCAATCTGGAATTTTGCCCCTGTTCACTTGGACGTGCCGGCGCATATTCTGGTGCAGAACGAAAATATGGCGACCTCTCTTGCGGTTCTTTCTATGCACCTGCAAGCACAAATCAAAGATAAGAAATGAAATAACCCCCCAAATCCGTTGGATTTGGGGGGTTATATTATGCAGGCTTAAAGCTGTCCTTCAGACTTACGCTACGGTTAAACACCAGATGCTCAGCAGAGGAGTCCTTGCTGTCCGGGCAGAAATAGCCCAAACGCATAAACTGATAGGAGGCAGGCGCCTTGGCATCCTTCAAGCTGGCTTCTACCTTGCAGCCGGTGAGCACCTCCAGGGAATTGGGGTTCAGGCAGGCCAGGAAATCCTTTCCGGCAGCATCCGGGTCCGGGTCATCAAAGAGATTGCTGTACTGACGCACCTCGGCTTCCACGCAGGTTTCAGCATCCACCCAGTGAATGGTTGCGCCTTTAACCTTGCGACCGTCGGCAGGGTCACCGCCCTTGGAATCCGGGTCATAGGTGGCAAGCACCTCTGTAACGTTGCCCTCTGCGTCAGTGTTATAGCCGGTGCATTTAATTACATATGCGCCCTTTAACCGGCATTCGGGACCTTCCGGATACAGACGCTTGAACTTCGGCACAGGCTCAGCCAGAAAGTCATCAGCTTCAATCCACAAGTTCCGGGAGAAGGTAACCGCACGGGTACCGGCATCCGGGTCGTTGGGATTATTTTCCACCTGGAAGGTTTCCGTTTGACCCTCCGGATAGTTGGTGATGGTCAGCTTAACAGGCTTCAAAACCGCCATAACACGCTGCGCTGTTTCATTCAGGTCCTCGCGCAGGCAGTATTCCAGGAACGCATATTCAATGGTATTGGGGGATTTGGCAACACCCACACGGTCGCAGAAATTGCGGATAGCCTTGGGGGTATAGCCCCGGCGGCGCAGTCCGCACAGGGTGGGCATCCGGGGGTCATCCCAGCCGGAGACATAGCCGTTTTCCACCAATGCCCGCAGCTTCCGCTTGCTGAGCACCGTATGGTCAATGCCCAGTCTGGCAAACTCAATCTGCCGGGGATGATGGGGAACGGATACATTTTCCACAACCCAGTTATAAAGGGGTCTGTGGTTCTCAAACTCCAGAGAGCACAGGCTGTGGGTAATACCCTCCAGGGCATCCTGAATGGGATGGGCAAAGTCATACATAGGATAGATGCACCACTTGTCACCTTGGCGATGATGATGCATATGGCGGATTCGGTAAATCACGGGGTCACGCATATTGAAGTTGCCGGAGGCAAGGTCAATTTTTGCCCGGAGGGTGTATTTGTTGTCCTCAAATTCACCGGCACGCATACGGGCGAACAGGTCGAGACTTTCTTCAATCGGTCTGTCACGGTAAGGGGAGGTGGCAGGGGTGTTCAAATCACCCCGCATTTCCTTTGCCTGTTCCGGGGTGAGCTCACAGACGTATGCCAAGCCCTTTTTAATCAGCTCAACGGCAAATTCATAGTCCTTCTCAAAGTAGTCAGAGCCGTAATAGAAACGGTCTGCCCAGTCAAAGCCCAGCCAGCGGATATCCTCCTGAATGGCCTCTACAAATTCCACATCTTCCTTGGTGGGGTTCGTATCATCCATACGCAGGTTACACATACCGCCAAACTTTTCTGCGGTACCAAAGTCAATAATCAAAGCCTTGCAGTGACCGATGTGCAGATAGCCGTTGGGCTCCGGGGGAAAACGGGTATGCACAGTTTGCCCTGCAAAGCGACCGCCCTCAGCAATATCCTCTTCAATAAAGCTGTGGATGAAATTTTTGCTTTCCGTGATTTCAGCCATACAAATTCTTCCTCTCTAAACGAAAAATTTGGAAATATTATAACCCATAATCGCTGCTTTTGCAACTGAAAAACGCAAATCCACAGAAGAAAATTCAAAGTCTGAAAAAGATTATAAATTTTCTAAAAACATTTTCAGGAAAATTAGAAATTATAGTTGTCAATTTGAAAGATTTATTATAAAATAAACAAAGCAGATGAGAGGAGTTGCATTCAGATGGCTGAAATAAAATATAAGCGTATCTTATTAAAAGTCAGCGGAGAAGCGCTGGCTGGCGAAGCCCACAGAGGGCTTGACTTTTCTGTTATCAATTCTGTTTGCCAGGTGATTGCCAAGTGTGTCCGTCAGGGCGTGCAAATCGGGCTGGTTATTGGCGGCGGTAACTTTTGGCGTGGCGTAAAGGACGGCGCAGATAAAATGCAGCGTTCCCATGGCGATGCGATGGGTATGCTGGCTACGGTGATGAATTCCATTGCCGTTGCCGATGCGCTGGAAAAGCACGGTGTGGATGCCCGGGTGCTCAGCGCTGTGGAGATGAATAAGTTTTGCGAGTATTTTACCCGGGATACAGCGGACCGCTATTTGAACGAGGGCAAGGTAGTGATTTTTGCCGCCGGTACCGGCAATCCCTATTTCTCTACCGACACCGGCGCAGTGCTTCGGGGCGTAGAGATTGAAGCGGATGCTATCCTGATGGCAAAGAATGTTGACGGTATTTACTCTGCAGACCCCAATGTGGACCCCACGGCAGTGAAATTTGACAGCCTGACCTATGACGATGTCCTGGCACGCCACTTGAAAGCAACGGATACCACCGCAATGACCC
Organism: Oscillospiraceae bacterium; assembly: GCA_017516925.1. GTDB lineage: Bacteria > Bacillota > Clostridia > Oscillospirales > Oscillospiraceae > Faecousia. Next base: position 2,967 of record JAFXAQ010000027.1, read on the forward strand.
TGGCTATGGATAACCATATGACGCTGGTGTGCTTTGCCCTGGCTGACCCTGAAAATATTTACCGCGTTGCCTGCGGTGAACAAATTGGCACAATTGTGAAGGAGGACTAAAATATGAGCGTTGATTTTTCTGATTACGGCAAGAGAATGGATAAGGCCCTGATTCATCTGGATGAGGAGTTTGGCGCAGTCCGCGCAGGTCGTGCCAATGCAAAGGTTCTTGATAGAATTACCGTGGAATATTATGGAAGTGAAACACCCCTCAACGGTGTTGCCACTATCTCCACCCCGGATGCCCGCACCCTGGTTATTCAGCCCTGGGATACCAGCCTGCTGAAGGAAATTCAGAAGGCCATTCAGTCCAGCGAGCTGGGCATCAACCCCCAGAATGACGGCAAGGTGATTCGTCTGGTATTCCCCCAGCTGACGGAGGAGCGCCGTAAGGAGCTGACCAAGCAGGTCAAAAAATATGCCGAGGAAGCCAAGGTGGCAATGCGTAACATCCGCCGGGACGGCATGGACTACGTAAAGAAGCTGAAAAAGGATTCTGAGATTACTGAGGACGAGCAGAAGAAAGCAGAAAAGGAACTGCAGGACCTGCTGGATAAATATACCAAGAAGGCTGACGAAGCTTTGGCAGCAAAGGAAAAGGAACTGATGTCCTTGTAATTTTGATTGGGGGTGCTTGCACCCCCAATATTACTCAGGCGAAAGAGGTGCTATTATGGAGCAAAAGCCGGTTCCCAGACATATTGCCATTATTATGGACGGCAATGGTCGTTGGGCAAAAAAGCGGGGACTTCCCAGAACTGCCGGACACGCAGCCGGTGCGGAAACCTTCCGGAGAATCGCCAATTATTGCCGCACGCTGGGTGTGGAGTATTTGACGGTCTATGCTTTTTCTACCGAGAATTGGAAACGCTCGGAGGAGGAAGTGGGCGCCATTATGAAGCTGCTGGGCAACTACCTGAAGGAAGCGCTGCGGGATATGGAGAAAAACCACGTCCGTTTCAGGTTCTTCGGTGACCTGACCCGGCTTTCCCCCAAGCTGCAGCAGCTGTGTGCTGAGGCAGAAAATAAATCCGCAGTCTTTGGTGACGTGCAGGTGAATTTTTGCTTAAATTACGGCGGACGGGATGAACTGGTCAAGGCAAGTCAGGCCTTTGCCCGGGATGTTGCCGGGGGGAAATATACCCCGGAGGATTTAACTGAGGAGCTGCTTGCGTCGTATCTTTATTCCCAAAATGTGCCGGACCCGGAGTTGATTATTCGCCCCTCCGGTGAAATGCGTACCAGCAATTTCCTGCTGTGGCAGTCCGCTTATTCTGAATACGTGTTTATGGACGTGCTCTGGCCGGATTTTTCCCCTGAGGATTTGGATCAAGCAATTGCAGAATACAACGGCAGAAATCGCCGTTTTGGAGGAGTGTAGACAGATATGAAAACCCGTATTCTTGCAGCGGTGGTACTGCTGCCCTTGCTGCTTTTGATTGTGCTGGCAGCCCCTAAAATTTTTACAGCGATTTTGTTTGGCGTGATGGCAGCCATTGCTGCTTATGAGCTTCTGCAAAATACCCGGCTTATGACCCATCCCAGACTTAGCATCTACAGTATGGTTTGCGCTTTCTGGTGTGCTCTTTGGTCCGGATTGGGTATCGGCTACGGATGGCTTCTTTTGGGTATACTGATTTTCTGGGTTGTATTATTTGCGGAAATGATGCGGGATATGGAAAAAATAACATTTTCCCATGTGGCGCTGTGCGTAGCTGCCGGTGTGGTAATTCCGCTGTTGTTTTCCTCTTTGGTGCGCCTGCACGCAATGGAAAAGGGACGTTTTTATATTTTGCTGCCCTTTGTGATGGCATTTATGTCTGACACCGGCGCATATTTTGCTGGGCTGAATTTCGGTAAGCACAAGCTTGCTCCCACCATCAGTCCCAAAAAGACAGTTGAGGGAGTTGTTGGCGGTGTTTTGGCTGCGATTTTGGGCGTAGTCATATACGGACTTATTCTTAACGTATTTTTTGATATGACTGTGAATTTCCTCTACGCATTTGCTTACGGCGCCCTTGGCGCAGTGGCTGGAGTGTTTGGCGATTTGTGCTTTAGTGTCATTAAGCGCCAGACGGGCATTAAGGATTACGGAAATTTAATTCCCGGACACGGTGGCATTTTAGACCGATTTGATTCTATGATGGTAGTAGGTCCTTTGGCAGAGGTTCTGATGCTTATTTTGCCCCTGGCGGTGTAAATTATGGTAAAAAATGTCAGCATACTGGGCTCCACCGGGTCTATCGGTCGGCAAAGCCTGGATATTATCGATAACTTAAAAATTCCGGTATGTGCCCTGACTGCCGGCTCCAATGTGGAAATGATGGCGCAGCAATGCCGAAAATACCGCCCCCAGCTGGCGGTTATGGCTACCCGGGAGGCGGCGGAAGCGTTGCAAAAAGCGCTTTCCGACGTACCTGTTGAAATTTCCTGGGGCGAGGAAGGCTTGCTCCGTGCAGCCACAATGCCTCAGGTGGATTGTGTCATTACTGCAGTCGTGGGGATGGTAGGCTTGAAGCCTACCTTGGCGGCAATCCGGGCAAAGAAACGCATTGGTCTAGCCAATAAGGAAACCCTTGTGTGTGCCGGAGAGCTGGTAATGGCAGAGGCAAAAAAATACGAAGCAGAGATTATTCCGGTGGACTCCGAGCATTCTGCCATATTCCAATGCCTGATGGGAATGCACCACAAGCGTGAAATCAAAAAAATCATTCTCACCTGCTCCGGAGGTCCCTTCTTTGGGAAATCCCGGGAGGAGCTGCAAGACATTACAAAAGCGGATGCCTTGCGCCACCCCAATTGGAAGATGGGCGCAAAAATTACCATCGACTGCGCAACCCTGATGAATAAGGGCTTAGAGGTCATTGAGGCAATGCGTCTGTACGACCTGCCCCTTTCTCAGGTGGACGTGGTCATACACCGCCAGAGCATTGTGCACTCCCTGGTGGAATTTACAGATGGCGCAATGATGGCGCAGATGGGAAGTCCGGATATGCGCCTGCCCATTCAGCTGGCGATGACCTATCCGGAGCGCTTACCCTGCCCAGTGGAGCCGCTGGACTTAACAGCCTGCGGCAGCCTGTCTTTCTGCAAGCCGGATACCCAGGCATTTCCCTGTCTGGAGCTGGCAAGAGTCTGCGCCCAGAAGGGTGGCACCGCCTGCCCTGTGATGAATGGTGCCAACGAAGAGGCGGTTGCCCTGTATTTGCAGGATAAAATCGGTTTCTATGACATCTACCGCTTGGTAAAGCTTGCGGTGGATACGGTTCCGTTTATTCAAAATCCTACCCTTGAGGAAATCCTTGAGGCAGACCGTCTGGCTCGCCAGGCGGTGAGAAATGCGATGTAAGCGAGGAAATTTATGAGCATTGTTTTTGCAATTTTGCTGTTTAGCCTTTTGATTTTTGTCCACGAATTAGGTCATTTTCTTGCAGCGAAGGCCTCCGGTGTTCAGGTGAATGAGTTTTCTATGTTTATGGGACCGGCGATCTTTAAAAAGCAGGTTGGTGAGACCTTGTATTCCGTCCGGTGCATTCCCATCGGCGGCTACTGTGCTATGGAGGGAGAGGACACCCAATCGGATAACCCCCGGGCTTTTGGCGCTGCGGCATGGTGGAAACGGCTGATAATTCTGGTAGCCGGTTCGTTTATGAATTTGGTTGCAGGAATTCTCATAATGCTCATTGTATTTGCTCCAGCCAAACAATTTGTGACCCCTGTAATCGATAATTTTGAAGCCTACAGTACGGTTAACCGGGAGGGCGGACTGCAGCCCGGTGACCGGATTCTGCAGGTGGATGGGGAAAATGTCTACGTCCAATCTGACTTTTCTATGATTTTGGCAATGAACCCGGGGGATACCCATGATTTGGTTGTCCGGCGTAACGGTCAAAAGGTCTACCTGAATGATTTCCTGATGGAAAAGCACGAAACAACCGATGAGCAGGGAAATAAAATCATGCTCTACGGTATGAATTTCTCTCTGGAGGAAGCAAATTTTGGCAACAAAATCGGCTATGCTCTGAAAAGTGTGGTAAACACAGTGCGCACCACAAGGCTCAGCTTGCAAATGCTTTTTACCGGACAGGCAGGTCTTGGAGATATGACCGGTCCAGTTGGGATTGTGCAGATGATGTCCGATACGGCAGAAGCTTCGGAAACCTCTCAGGATGCCATTATGAATATGCTGTATTTTGGCGGCTTTATTGCCGTTAATCTGGCGGTGATGAATATGCTGCCCATTCCGGCGCTGGATGGTGGTCGTGTTTTGGCACTGCTGGTGACAACTGCCATTGAGGCGGTTACCAAAAAGAAGGTTGACCCCAAGATTGAGGGGTATATTCACGGTGCCGGTATGGTGCTTTTGCTTGGGCTCATGGCGCTGATTATGTTCAAGGATATTTTTGCCATTTTTAAGGGGTGAACGGTATGACCAGACAAATAATGGTAGGCGGTATTCCCATCGGTGGCGGAGCCCCGGTGGTAATCCAGTCTATGCTCAATACCAAAACCACGGATATAGAAGGCTCTTTGGCGCAGCTGAAGGCATTGAAAACAGCCGGCTGCCAGATTGCCCGGTTGGCAGTGCCCAATATGGAGGCAGCACAAGCCTTTTCTCAGCTGTGTGAGAAATCTCCGTTGCCTTTGGTTGCGGATATTCACTTTGATTACAAACTGGCAATTGCCGCAGCGGAAGGCGGCGCATCTAAAATTCGCATCAATCCCGGCAATATCGGTGGAGAAGACCGTGTTGAAGCTGTGGTTGCTGTCTGCAAGGAGAGAAATATTCCCATCCGTATCGGTGTCAATGGAGGAAGTCTGGATAAAAAGCTTCTGGAAAAGTATGGTCATCCTACGGCGGAAGCGCTGGTGGAGAGCGCCTTTGAACACTTGGCGCTTCTGGAAAAGTTCGGCTTTTACAACACCTGCGTCTCTATGAAATCCTCCACCGTACCAACTATGGTAGCGGCAGCCCGGTTGTTCCGGGAAAAGTGTGACTATCCTTTGCATATCGGGGTAACGGAGACCGGTCCTGTGCGGATGGGTCTCATGAAATCCGCTATGGGGATTGGCAGCCTTTTATTGGACGGAATCGGTGATACAATCCGTGTGAGCCTGACCGATGACCCTGTGGAGGAGGTTTATGCCGCCAAGGACATTTTACGGGCAGCCGGACTTCGTAAGGAAGGTGTCAATATCATTTCCTGCCCCACCTGTGGCAGAACCCAGATAGACCTTATCGGTCTTGTGAACCGGGTGGATGAGGCTCTGAAGAATTGCCAAAAGCCTATAACGGTTGCCGTGATGGGCTGTGTGGTGAACGGTCCCGGAGAAGCAAGAGAAGCAGATATCGGCATTGCCGGTGGCGACGGCTGCGGAATGCTGTTTGAAAAAGGACAGCAGATTGCAAAATTACCCTATGAGGAATTATTACCTGCGTTACTGAAAAGAATTGAGGAACTATAAAAGCTTATGAACCAGCAAATCCTGTTTTTGCAAATGTTTTCCCAGTATCATCCCCTGGAAGATGTGTCGGATCTTATCCAAAATGCCGTAATAACCAATGCGGATATTGATGTGCAGTCCCGATGCATTACTGTGGAACTGCATAATGAACATTATTTGCCTCACAGACTGTTATTGAAGGTCAGTGAGGACATTTGTGCTGTCTATAGATTGCGAAAGCTGGATATTTTCTGTACATACCCGGAAACGGAACTGCCGAACATTGACCCGGATGCAATGATGGCAATGTTCGTGAGCGTCAATTCCATGTGCCGGGGAAGTCTGGCAGGGGCCCGGTATTCCTGGGAGGGGAATAAACTGACGATTGATTTGCAGGCAAACGGTAAAAGCGTTTTGGAAAAGTGCATCCCCGCTGTTAAAAACAAGCTGAAAGAGCAGTTTGGCGTGCCTGTAGAAATGGAAATCCATGCCGGGGAAAACCTGGAGGGACAGGCGCTTTTTGAAGCGATGGAAAAAATGCGCAGCAGTATGCTCAGTCAGCTGCCGGTGACAGCGCCCCAGGAGAAAAAAGCGAAGCCTGCGCAGGAGAGTAATGCTATTTACGGAAGACCCTTCAAGGGGAAGATTACCCCTATGAAGGAGCTTTCTATGGATATGGGCAATGTAATTGTAGAGGGCAAGGTCTTTGCAATCGAACATAAGGAGCTGAAAAAGCGCAATGCCTGGGTGATTAACTTTGATATGACCGATAACCAGGGCTCTGTCCGTGTGAACCGATTTATGGAGAATAATGAAGCAAAGCCGATTTTGGAAAATATCAAAAAAGGCGCAGTTATCCAGGTGCAGGGCAGACTGATGGAAAATCGGTTTGATAATGAAATGGTGCTAAAGCCCAATGCTATTATGCCCGGCTTTATGCCCAGCCGACAGGATACAGCCCAGAACGGCAAGCGTGTGGAGCTGCATTTGCATACCATTATGAGCAATATGGATGCTCTGACCAACACAGATGCGGCTATCCGTCAGGCAGCTGCCTGGGGGCATAAAGCCATTGCCATCACCGACCACGGCTGTGTTCAGTCTTTTACCGATGCCTTGCATACGGTGGAGGGAAAGAAGCCGCCTAAGGTGGCAGGCACTGATGAGACCATTAAGATTCTCTACGGCTGCGAGGGTTATTTTGTCAATGACCTGGATGACCGGATTGTGGTGCATGGACAAGCGGATATGCCTTTTGATGGAGAATATGTGGCATTTGATTTGGAAACCACCGGCTTGTCTGACCAAAATGATACGATTATTGAAATTGGCGCAGTTCGTATGTGCCGGGGCAAGGAAATTGCCAGATACCAGACCTTTGTGGACCCGGGTAAAACTCTGGATAAGCGAATTATTGAACTCACCGGCATTACCAATGAAATGCTTGTGGGCGCGCCGGATATCTCCAGGGCGCTGCCGGAGTTTCTGGAATTTGTGGGAGACAGCGTACTGGTTGCACACAATGCGGATTTCGATACCGGATTTATCCGCACAGCCTGCAAGCGTTTGGGGTATGCATACAAATATACCTCTGCAGACACCCTGATTATGTCCCAAAATTTGATGCCGCAGCTGAATAAATTCAGCCTGGATGTGGTGGCAAACGGCTTGTCACTTCCGGAATTCAATCACCACAGGGCGGCGGATGATGCGTTGACCTGCGGACTGATTATGGCAAAATTCCTGGAAATGCTGGAGGAGATGAACGTACATACGCTGCAGCAAATAAACCCGGTTATGGAGGGACTGCGCAGCCAGAGTAAGGTAAGCAGCAGAAAGGCTCGACATATCATTCTCTTTGCCAAGAACCAGACCGGTCTTCGCAATCTGTATCACCTGATTTCGGATTCCAACCTGAAGTATTACCATAAGGTTCCCAGAATTCCCAAGTCTGAGCTTGTAAAGCTGCGGGAGGGTCTTATTATCGGTTCTGCTTGCGAGGCAGGTGAATTGTTCCAGAAAATGCTGTCCAATGCCAGCTATTCTGAGCTTAAGCGGATCGCATCGTTCTATGATTTTCTGGAAATTCAACCAATTGCCAATAACCGCTTTATGCTCTATGGCAAAAACGGCAAGCCTCCCATTGCCCAAAGTGAAGAGGAGCTTTACGAGTATAACCGTACAATCGTACGCCTGGGAGAAGACCTGGGGATTCCTGTGGTTGCCACCTGCGATGCTCACTTCCTGAACCCGGAGGATGAGATTTTCCGCCGTATTTTGCTGGCTACCAAGAAGATGGACGAGGGCAGGGAAACCCCGCTGTATTTCAGGACTACCGACGAAATGCTGGCGGAGTTCTCCTATCTGGGAGAGGACAAGGCATTCGAGGTGGTCGTGACCAATCCTAACCGGATTGCGGATATGTGTGATGTTGTTCGCCCTGTACCCCATAACTTGTTTGCGCCGAAAATTGAAAATTCCGTGGAGGACCTGAAGGACCTGGTGTATGGAAAAATGCATCGGCTTTATGGTGAAAATCCCCCGGAACTGATTACAAAACGTGTTGAGCAGGAGCTGCACGATATTATTTCCTGCCATTACGATGTGATTTATATGTCTGCCCAGAAGCTGGTGCAAAACTCTTTGGAACACGGCTATCTGGTAGGCTCCCGTGGCTCGGTGGGCTCCTCAATTGTGGCATTTATGTCCGGCATCACGGAGGTAAATTCCTTCCCGCCCCACTACCGTTGTCCCAACCCGGAGTGCAAATATACCACCTTTGATGTACCCAAGGGCTACGCCTGCGGCGCAGACCTGCCGGACGATGTGTGCCCCAAATGCGGTACCCCCTATGCAAAGGACGGCTTTAACATTCCCTTTGAAACCTTTCTGGGCTTTGGGGGAGACAAGGTTCCGGATATTGACCTGAACTTCTCCGGAGAATACCAGGCCCGTGCCCATGCCTATTGTACCGAGATGTTTGGCCGCAGCCATGTGTTCCGTGCCGGTACTGTCGGTACCGTAGCGGAAAAAACGGCTTTCGGTTACGTGAAAAAATTCCTGGAAGAACAGGGAATGGTTGTAGGAAAAGCGGAGGAAGCCCGTTTGGCAAATGGCTGCGTGGGTGTTCGCCGTACCACCGGTCAGCACCCCGGCGGTCTGGTGGTTATTCCTCAGGAAAATGAAATCTGGGACTTTTGCCCGGTGCAGCACCCAGCGGATGACCCCAATTCTGACCAGATTACTACCCATTTTGAATACCACTCTATGGAAGAAAACCTCTTGAAGCTGGATATGCTGGGGCACGATGACCCTACGATGATTCGTATGATGGAGGACTTGACCGGCGTGGATGCCAAGACCATTCCGCTGGATGATAAGAAGACAATGTCTATTTTTACATCCTCCGAGGTTCTGGGCTACGTGGATGACCCTATCCTGGGTCCCACAGGCGCTGTGGCTATCCCGGAATTTAATACCCGGTTTACCCGTGGAATGCTGATGGACACTATGCCCACCCGGTTTGATACCCTGGTTCGGCTTTCCGGCTTCTCCCACGGTACCGATGTGTGGTTGGGTAATGCCAAGGATTTGATTCTCTCCGGAACGGCAACGGTTGACGGCACCATCGGCTGCCGTGACGATATTATGGTGTACCTGATTTCCTGCGGTATGCCGGAAAAGCGTGCCTTTAAGATTATGGAGATGGTGCGTAAGGGACGTGGGTTGCCGGAGGGTGCAGAGGAGGAAATGCGGGCTGCCGGTGTACCGGATTGGTATATTGGTTCCTGTAAGAAGATCCAGTATTTGTTCCCCAAAGCCCACGCTGTTGCCTATGTTATGATGGCATTCCGCATTGCTTGGTTCAAGGTCTATCACCCCTTGGCGTTCTACTCAGCTTATTTTTACCGCAGAAGCCAGAAGGGCGGCTTTGATGCGGTGCGTATGACCTGCGGTAAGGACTGTGTCATAGCCAATATCAAAGCGATAGAAAATGATGAGGAGGCCACCAGCAAGGACGAGGATTTGCTTACTACGCTGGAAGTGGTTTACGAGTTCTATTTGCGGGGCTTTGATTTCCTGCCTATCGATATTTACAAAAGCAGCGCCACCAAATTTACGGTGGAAGACGGAAAAATCCGTCCGCCCTTTGTCGCCATTTCCGGACTGGGCGAAAGTGCGGCTTTTGATATTGAGGAGGGCAGAAAGGGTAAGGAATTCTTATCCATTGAGGAATTTTCCATTGCCTGCCCCAAGGTTTCCAAAACCCATATTCAAATGCTGAAAGATGCCGGCGCCTTCGGCGATTTGCCGGATACCAGCCAGGTCAGTCTTTTCTAAGGAGGTAACGCTATGCAAGAAATGGACGTGCAGTTTCACATCCGCTGTAAAGCGGGGGATGTAGGAAAGTACTGCTTTTTGCCCGGGGACCCGGGGCGCTGCGAAGCCATTGCCAGCCACTTTGACAACCCGGTTCACGTAGCGCAAAACCGGGAGTATAATATCTACACCGGTACGCTGCTTGGACAAAAGGTTTCTGTGTGCTCCACCGGCATAGGCGGACCTTCCGCATCCATTGCAATGGAAGAACTCGTTGCGATTGGCGCAGATACCTTCATCCGCATCGGCACCTGCGGCGGTATTGCAATGGATATTCTGCCCGGAGATGTGGTGGTTGCCACCGGCGCAATTCGTTATGAGCATACCTCTGTGGAGTATGCCCCCATGGAATTTCCGGCAGTTCCGGATTTTGATGTTGCGCTGGCATTAAAAACAGCCGGTGAAGCTCTGGGCTATCGCACCCACACCGGTGTTGTCCAGTGTAAGGATGCCTTTTACGGACAGCATGCCCCTGAAAAAAGCCCGGTTTACTATGAGCTTTTGCAAAAGTGGGAAAGCTGGAAGCGACTGGGAGTTAAAGCCAGTGAAATGGAGTCTGCTGCGCTGTTTGTGGTAGCTTCCGCCTTAGGCGTCCGTTGCGGCAGCTGCTTCCACGTGGTTTGGAATCAGGAGCGGGAGAAAGCTGGTCTGGCTATGCCAATGACCGAGGACACCTCCGGCGCAATTCGTGTCGGTATCGAAGCGATGAAACGTATTATTGCCCAGGACTTGGAAAGAGGCATATAAGATGCAAACGCTGCCTTCTTACTGGGTGTCCTACTTGCAGGATAAAATAAAACGCATACAGTTTTTGCAGCAGACTTACGAGAAGAGCTTCAGCTTCGCTTTTATGACAGATTTGCACTATAAAGGAGCGCCTGCTTCTGTTGCCCCGCTTTTGGCTGAGCAGATTATGGATGCCTGTCATATTCCGTATACAGTTTTGGCCGGTGATTCCCAAAGAAGCAGGTGGCGCCTGACAAAAGATGAGGTGCTCAAAGAGGCGTCTGAATTGGAAGAACTGCTGTCTCCAATTCGCAACAGGCTTTTGCAGATTGAGGGCAACCACGACTGTGTCTATGGAGAATTGGATAGAGACGGTGACGGTGTCATTTCCAACACCTTTGCTGACGGAACTGCAAAGCCTGCAAACCTGCGGGAAACCTATGTGCATAGCTGCACACCGGAAGAGATTTACGATATGATTTACCGAAAGGTGGCGCAAATCCCCGGCATCCATTTTTCCAAAAGCAAATGCGCTTACTACATCGACGACAAAGAAGACAGCGTACGCTATATCGGATTGAATTCCCAGTGCAATCCCTATGAACTGCAGAACGACGGTACAGCGAAATATCCTAAAATGTGGCTATTTCAATTTACCCAACCGCAGTTGGATTTTCTCACGGAGGTTTTGTTGTCTGTTCCCGGGGCGGACTGGTCAGTGGTGGTATTTGCCCATTGCCCGCTGGATCCGGGAATTGGGGATTACGAAATTATAAAAGGTATTTTATCTGCTTATCAAAGAAAAACTGCCTACCGGGGAGAATATCCTGGGCGGGCGGAAAATGGCTTTGATAAGGTGTCTGTGGATGTAGATTTTTCCAATGCTGCAGGAGCACTGATTGGATACTTCTCAGGGCATATACATACAGATGCTTTGGCGTATGTAGTGGATATTCCTGTTGTGACGACCGCTTGTGTAGCCTACCATAAAAGAAAATTCCCAGATAGAACAGAAGAAGATGTTGCAGGAACCTTGGATGAATGTTCGTTGGATGTGTTTACCGTTGATCCGGAACGCAGAACCGTTTATGCCACACGCATCGGTTACGGTGAAGACAGAATATTCACATATTGAAAAAGTCGGGACATTGTCCCGACTTTTTATGTTGTTTGTTTGCCTTTTACAGGAACCTGGGATAAAACTACGGCGATAAACACCAGCGCACAGCCAATGCCCTCCCAAACAGTCATCGTCTCTTTTAAAAGCAGCGCACCGAATATCGCTGCAAATACGGCCTCTAAGCTCATTATCAAAGAAGCAGCTGTAGGTTCCAAGTCCTTTTGACCTAAAATTTGCAGCGAATAGGCAGCACCCATAGAGAGAAGACCTGTATGTAACAGGGGAATGGCGCAGGCAACAATACCTGTCCACGTGGGCTGTTCCGCAATTAGAACCACAACAAAGGACAGCAGTGAGCATACAAATGCTTGGATAGTATTTAATCTTAGTGCATCCAAATCTTGCGCCAGAAGGTCAACCATCGTAATCTGAAAAGCGAACATTAGGGCGCAGCATAAAGTCAAAAGATCTCCTGGGTTGACCTGCGTTACTCCTATGCAGCATAGAAAATATAGTCCAATGACCGCAATTCCAACACTGATGGGGATCATAATCGTTGGTTTTCTCTTCAAAAACAGCCCAATCACCGGGACAATCACAATATACATGGCTGTTAAAAAACCGGCTTTTCCTGCATCGGTATCTACCAGACCCAGCTGCTGTAAATTACAGGCAAGAAACAAGGGAATGCCGCATAATATGCCGGCTTTCCACAGTTTTCTGTCAGTCCATTTCCTGAAGAATTCTTTCTTTTCTCCTTTTTTCCAGTCAAACAGGAAAATTACCGGGAGCAGTCCCAGTACCGCAATCAGGCACCGCACAGCCTGAAAGGTAAAGGGACCGATGTGGTCCATTCCCAGACTTTGGGAAACAAAGGCAGAGCCCCAAATAATCGTCGCCAGCAGCAAAAAGGCGCTGCCGCGCAGTTTCTTTTTCATTTTCATCACCTTGCCATATCCTACCACATAATTTGTGGTTTTACAACTCAATATTTGCATTTTTACGAAGCTATGCTATAATATACAAAAAGCACAGATGGAGGACCGATATGCCCGAAATTTATATTCCCACCTTACACACCTTTGCTATGAATAACAGCTTTACCGGCTCCAGCGGTGCGCTGCGCTTTAAAATTGTACCGAACGTGGTGATGGCAACCCCAAAAGAGGTGGATTTTGAACAAAGTACAATTTTTGCCCAGTTTTGGCATGGCCCGTTTTGCTATGAAAAAAGTGAAATGGAAGGGGAGAACACCTTCCCAATGACAGAGGAAGGGCGCCTTGCGCTAAAGCAGTGGCTGGAATCCAATATCTAATACGAAAAAAGTGTGTGTTCAATTCTCTTGACCACACACTTTTTGTTTTTACTGTGAGGTTTTCAGCAGCTTTTACGTCTAATAAGTGAAAAGGGAAGGAGGAACAGCTATGACAGGTGCGCAGTGTTACCAAAATTACCGGAACGGCGATGATAGCGGTTTGGCACAGATAGTACAAATCTATAAAGACGGCTTGATCCTCTACCTCAACAGTTATGTGAAGGATATTTTCATTGCAGAGGAACTGACAGAAGAGACATTCGTGAAGCTGGCGCTGAAAAAACCAAGGTTTTCAGGAGATGCTGCCTTTAAGACCTGGTTATATGCCGTAGCCCGGAATGTGGCGCTGGACTATTTGCGTCGTAATAAACACCAAAGCGTTTCTCTGGATGAATGCCCGGAGCTTTGTGATGAGGAGAAAAGCTTGGAGGAAAGCTACATCCGGGAGGAGGAACGTATTTTGCTGCATCGTGCAGCCAGAAAGCTGAAACGTGAGTACCGCCAGATTTTGTGGCTTATCTACTTTGAGGGTTTCTCTTGTAAAGAGGTGGGCAAAATTCTGGGAAAAACGACCCATAATGTGGAAACAACAGCAAGTCGTGCACGGCAAGCGTTGAAAATAAAGCTTCTTGAGGAGGGTTATGTGTATGAAAAGTTGTGAAGAAATGACAAATGCTGTTCTATTTCGCATAAGGGAAGAAAAGGCAGCGCAAAAACGCAAACACAAAAAAGTGTTGACTGTGGCTCTTTGTGTATGCTTTATCGGTTTGACAGCATTTGCCGGATCTGTGGCAGCACGGCAAACTGGCGGGGATGCAAGTGGGAAGACGAGAGTTTCTCTGTTCTGCATTACCGCAAATGCTGCTGAGCAGCCGCAACAGATGCACAAAGGCGGTACGGTACCATATCATGCGGTCCTGCGCATTCATGATATCACCGGGCTCAGTGACCAGGATGTGCAGCATTTGCGCAGTACGGATGAAGAATATGCGAATAGGATGACAGAAGGAAAGTCTGAGAATCAAGGGGGATTTATCAGTAGCGTGACAAGCTGGAGAACTGATAAAATACTGGTTTCTACCATTTATGCAGGTGCCTTTTATCTGACTGTAGACGATTATACGCAGGTACAGGATGTTTTTGTGACAACAACAGGAATTGGTGATACAGCTATCAACAGCGTGGATTATTATGATGCATCACTTTCTGACGGCGTGGGAATTACCTGGTCCTTGTCCGGTGAGGTGGTGGATATGCTTGAAAAGAACCCGGAAATGAAGCTGTCCCAGCTAACCGATACTGTAACTGTAACAGTAGAGTTCAACGACGGTACAAAGGAAATCGCAGTTATCGACATTACGGTAGATGATGCAGGACAGATTTACGGCACATTCCAGGGATCAAACGTAGCATAATATTTTCAGCCGGGCTAAAAAAGCCCGGCTATTTTTTTGAAAAATATTGACTTTTCTGCCTTTTATGGTAAAATAACTCGTGATATGTAAATGCAATGCGGAAGCTAAGCAGATGTAGGATATTATAGCGAGAGGGGATTGGTGAAAGCCCTCTGTCTTAAGTCTGCACGCCACTTCCAAGCCGCCCGGGAGGACCGGGACGGGCGCTCCCGTTACAGAGCAACTAAGATGTCCGCTTTGCGGATAAATTAGGGTGGTACCGCGACCAAGCTCGCCCCTATTGATAGGGACGGGTATTTTTATTTTTATGGAGGTTTTTCCTATGGCAACCAAAGCGTACGGCGTAAATGAATTGCGTGAGATGTTCTTATCCTTCTTTGAAAGCAAGGACCATCTGCGTCTGCCCAGCTTTTCTCTCATCCCGCAGAATGATGCATCCCTTTTGCTGATTAACTCCGGCATGGCACCGATGAAGCCCTATTTCAAGGGCGAAGTGGAGCCCCCTCGCCGCAGAGTCTGCACCTGCCAGAAGTGTATCCGCACCGGTGATATTGAGAATATCGGTAAGACCGCCCGCCACGGCACTTACTTTGAAATGTTGGGCAACTTCTCCTTTGGCGATTACTTTAAGCACGAAGCCATTGCCTGGTGCTGGGAATTTTTGACCAAGGTGGTTGGTCTGGAAGCAGACCGGCTGTATCCTTCCATCTACGAAAACGATGAGGAAGCCTTTGAAATCTGGAACAAGGAAATCGGCATTTCTGCCGACAGAATTTTCCGTTTCGGCAAATCTGATAACTTCTGG
Source organism: Oscillospiraceae bacterium (assembly GCA_017516925.1). Lineage (GTDB taxonomy): Bacteria > Bacillota > Clostridia > Oscillospirales > Oscillospiraceae > Faecousia. The sequence goes on from JAFXAQ010000027.1 coordinate 18,223, forward strand.
GAGCACGGCTCCGGTCCCTGCGGTCCCTGCAGTGAGGTTTACTATGACCGTGGCGAAAAGTACGGCTGCGGCAGCCCTGACTGTAAGGTGGGCTGTGAGTGTGACCGTTATATGGAAGTCTGGAATAATGTGTTCTCCCAGTTTGACAACGACGGCAACGGCAATTACACCGAGCTGGCGCAGAAGAATATCGACACCGGTATGGGTCTGGAGCGTCTGGCTGTTGTTTGCCAGGATGTAAACTCCCTGTTTGATGTGGACACCGTTATGAACATTACGAACCACGTCACGAAAATCACCGGCGCTGCCTACGGTCAAAGCACCAAGACGGATGTGAGCCTGCGTGTGATTACCGACCATATCCGTGCATCCACCTTTATGATTGCTGACGGCGTACAGCCCACCAACGAGGGTCGCGGCTATGTGCTGCGCCGTCTGCTTCGCCGTGCTGCCCGTCACGGCAAGCTGCTGGGCGTTAACAAGCCCTTCCTGTATCAGGTTGTGGAAACGGTCATTCAGGAAAATGAAAACCACTATACCTACCTCCGTGAGCGTGCACAGCATATTATTCAGGTTGTCAAAAACGAAGAAGAAACCTTTGCCCGCACCATCGATACCGGTATGCGTATTTTTGGCGAAAAGCTTTCTGCTCACAAGGCAAAGGGCGAAACGGTGTTCTCCGGTGAGGATGCCTTCCTGCTTGCAGATACCTACGGCTTCCCCATTGACCTGACTGTGGAGATGGTGGAAGATGAGGGTATGACTGTGGATATGGACAAGTATCAGGCTTGCCGCAAGAAGGCGCAGGAGATGGCCCGTGAGGCACGGAAAGCTCTGGGCGATTTGGGCTGGGCAGGCATTGATTTCGGCGCTGACGTCACCGCCACCGACTTTGTAGGCTATGATGTCTACAACTGCGAGGCGAAGGTAGTTGCCGTCTGCGTCGGTGAAGAGGTTACCGGTTCCATTGCCGGCGGTGAAAAGGGTGTTGTGGTTCTGGATAAGACCCCCTTCTATGCGGAAATGGGCGGTCAGGCTGCTGACCACGGCGTGCTGTTGCTGGGCGATTGCCGTTTTGTGGTTACCGATGTCCAGAAGGACAAGGGTGGCAGATACCTGCATAGCGGCACAATGAAGAGCGGTATGCTGAAGGTAGATGATTTGGTCTGCGCCTCCATTGATGTGGAGCGCCGCAAGGCAATTATGCGTGCCCACTCCGCAACCCACCTGCTGCAGAAGGCGCTGAAGTCCGTTTTGGGTGACCATGTGCATCAGGCAGGCTCTTTGGTTGAGCCGGACAGACTGCGCTTTGACTTCAGCCACTATTCTGCGGTTACTCCCGAGGAGCTGACAAAGATTGATGCCATTGTCCAGGCTGCTGTTCTGGAGGGCTATGGCATTGATGTGCGGGAAATGCCTATTGAAGAGGCGAAAGCTATGGGCGCAATGGCGCTGTTCAGTGAAAAGTATGGAGATACTGTCCGTGTTGTCAATATGGGCGGCTATTCCATCGAGCTTTGTGGCGGTACCCATCTGGATAACACCGCCAAGGTCGGTCCTTTCCGGATTGAAAGTGAAGGCAGTGTCGCTTCCGGTGTGCGCCGTATTGAGGCAATTACCGGCAAGGCTTGCCTGGAGGAAATGGAGCTGGCGCGGCAGAGAGTATACAATGCCTGCACTATCCTGAAGACAAAGCCTGCAGAGCTGGCATCCAAACTGGAAAGCCAAGTTGAGGAAATCAAGAACCTTAAGAAGTCTATTGAAAGCTTCAAGGCCCGGGAAACTGCCGGTGAAGCGGACCGCTTCCTATTTGGCGCAAGAAACGTGGGCGGTTTCCACGTGATTACTGCCAATGTCCCCGATGCGGATGCCAATAAGCTTCGTCAAATGGGCGACACCCTGCGGGATAAGGCTCCTGATGTGGTAGCCGTGCTGTCCTCTGTCAACGGCGACAAGATTACCTTCCTTGCTGTTTGCGGCAAGGATGCGGTGGCAAAGGGACTGAAGGCTGGTGATTTGGTGAAGCTGGTATGTACCACCTGCGGCGGTTCCGGTGGCGGTAAGCCGGACAGCGCTATGGGCGGCGGCAAGGATGTCAACAAGATTGACGATGCATTGGCGCAGGTAGACGACTACGTAGCTTCTAAAGTGTAAATGATTGGACGCTGCCTTTTGGCAGCGTCCTTTTTACGAAGGGGGGTGTTTTCTTGCGAAAGCTGGTGTGGTTTACTGTAGGCTTTGCGACTGCCTGCGGGCTTGGAGCCTATTGCAATATTGCTCTGTGGACGATAGGAATTTATCTTGCTGCTGCAGGCATTATTTTCTTACTACGGAAAGATAAGTTAAAATTCTTAATTTGCATTTCTGTAGGTCTGATTATTGGTACGCTTTGGTATTGGGGATATCGCAGCCTGTATATCCAACCCCTTGAAGCGCTGGACGGACAGAAGCTAACCACTACAGTTACAGCATCGGACTACAGCTTTGAAACAGACTACGGAACAGCTGTGGATGGCTATATTCAGTATAACGGTTTACCTTATAAGATTCGTGTGTATCTGCCTGTCAAAAAGGATATGGCACCCGGTGACAGCCTATCCGGAGAGCTCCGGATGCGTTTAACCACTGTCAAAGCCCGACAGGGGAGCACACATCATTCCGCCGAAGGTATCTTTTTGATATCCTATGCTGACGAGGCGTTCAAAGCACAATCAGCCGAGAAGGTGCCGCTGCAGTTCCTTCCGTCACTGTTGCGTAAGGAAATAACCCAAATCCTGGACAATGTATTTTCCGGAGAAATTTTGGCATTTGCCCGGGCACTTCTGCTTGGCGATGATACGCTTTTGTCATATGAAACAGACACGGCTTTTAAGCTTAGCGGCATCCGGCATATGATTGCGGTTTCCGGATTACACGTATCGATTTTATTTGCCTGTATTTGTATATTTTCCGGAAAGCGCCGTGTGCTGACCGCATTGCTTGGATTGCCAATACTTTTTCTGTTTGCGGCGATAGCAGGCTTTACACCGTCGGTGGTCAGGGCCTGTGTTATGCAGGCGGTTATGCTTTTGGCGCTGCTGTTTAAGAAGGAATACGACCCGCCCACAGCCCTCGGGTTTGCTGTGCTTGCTATGCTGATGGTGAACCCGCTGACAATCACCTCTGTGGGATTTCAGCTGTCTGTTATTTGCGTTGTGGGAATCTTTTGGTTCTATGAACCTCTCAACAACTATCTTCTGCGAAAAATGGGTCAGCCCAAGGGCTACACCCTGAAAACACGTTTTCTTCGTTGGCTCAGCGCTTCTGTGTCCGTTTCCGTCAGCGCAACTGTTGCGGCAACGCCCTTATCTGCGGTGTACTTTGGAACGGTTAGCTTGGTGGGAATACTTACAAACCTTTTGACAATGTGGGTGGTCAGCTTTCTGTTTTACGGCATTATGCTTTGCTGCGTTCTGGGAAGCTTTTGGTTGCCGGGCGCTGTATTGGTGGGAAAGATAGTTTCTGTTCCTGCCCAGTATGTGCTCACAGTTGCAAAATGGATGGCTCGTCCCTTCTTTGCTTGCCTGTATACCTGCAGTGTTTTTGCGGTTATATTTTTAGCCTTTGCCTATATTCTGTTTTTTGTGTTCTTGCTGGGAAAACCTAAAAAGCCGGGCATATTGGTTGCTTGCTTGAGTGTTTCCCTTAGTATTTCGATTTTGTGTTCCTGGTTGCTCCCCAAGCTGGACAGTTACCGGGTTTCTGTCTTGGATGTGGGTCAGGGTCAATCGGTTTTATTCCAGTCCAATGGAAAGAACTATCTGGTTGATTGTGGTGGCGATTCCGGAAATATCACCGCCGATATTGTAGCCTCTCAGCTGTTATCGCAAGGTATTACCTCATTGGACGGTATCATTCTGACCCATTACGACGAAGACCATGCCGGCGGTGTTCTGCCCCTGCTGTCCAGAATTTCTGTTGAGCGTCTTTACTTACCGGAGTTGGAGGATACTGGGGATATTAAAAATACTTTGTCCACACAGTACGCAGACAGAATTACCTGGGTGACAGAGGAACTGAAAATTCAGGAAAAAACGATGTCCTTTACGCTTTTTCCCGGAAAACCCAACACCGCAGATTCAGAAAGCTGCGTATGCATCTTGTTTCAGCGGGAAAATTGTGCTATACTGTTAACCGGTGACAGAAATGCCAAGGGTGAGCAGTATCTTTTGGAAAATGCTGAGCTCCCCAAGCTGGATGTGCTGATTGTGGGACACCACGGCTCCAACACATCCACGGATTTGTCGCTGCTGCAAAGAACGAAACCGGATATTGCGGTAATCAGCGTAGGAAGCGGAAATTACTATGGTCATCCGTCAGCGGCTGTTTTGGACCGTCTAAATCTATTCGGTTGTCATATTTTCCGTACCGATATTCACGGGACAATTTTATTCAGGGGGTGAGCTTGTGGCAAAAGAAAAGCTACCAGTCCATAGCGTGCAAGAACTGCGAAAAATGCTTAAGGATGGGCAATATTGCCGCTTATATGTTTTTTTCGGTGAAGAGCTTTTTTTACAGAACCATTATCTGCAGCAGCTGAAAAAAGCCCTTGTAGATGAGCTTACTGAATCATTCAACTACCATAAGCTGACCCAGGAGAATTTCGATATCCGGGATTTTTCCGACGCAGTGGAAAGTCTTCCTATGATGGCGGAGCACACCTTTGTCTGGGTGGATGATATTGATATTTTCAAGCTGGGTGAAGATGACCGGAATAAAATTCAGCAAACCCTTGCAGACATTCCGGACTACTGTACAGTGCTTTTCACCTATGAGACGGTAGAGTGGAATCCGGACGGACGCTACAAAAAACTCTATCAAACGGTAATGGACAATGCCTTTCAGGTGGAGTTTCCCAAGCAGGAGCCCCGGGATCTGATTCCTTGGATAACCAGACATTTTGCCGCGAATAAAAAGACAATCACACCGGATTTGTGCAGCTACCTGATTGAATTAACCGGCGGCACTATGACGGCGCTTGCGGGAGATATTTCGAAAATCTGCGCCTATTCCGGTGCTGACGCCATTGTTAAAAGTGATATTGATGCGGTGGTAGAACCGATTTTGGATGTTATGGTTTTCCAGATGACCGATATGCTCAGCACCGGTCAGTATGCGCAGGTTTTGCAAAAATTGCAGCTGCTTTTGAAGATGCAGGAAAAGCCCATTGCGATTTTGGGTGCAATCGGCAATCATTTGCGTCAGCTTGCCGCAGCCAGAGTGCTGCTGGACAGCGGAGAAAGCTACCAAAAGCTTTCCAGACTCTTCCCAAGAACCCCGGATTTTGCGTGCCGCAAACTGTCCGGTGCCTGCAAGCGGTTTTCACACCGCTTCTACAAGCGTTCTGCGGAGCTGGTGTTGGAGGCGGACCGTAAGCTGAAAACCTCTGCCCCAGAGCCTGGGCGGCTTCTGGAAGTGCTCATTATGGAGCTGGCGCAGGAGGCACGCAATGGTTAAAATTCAGGAGGCTATCGTGGTGGAGGGGCGCTACGATAAAAACACCCTCGCTCAAATTGTGGATGCACCTATTTTTCAAACAAACGGTTTTCAAATCCACAAGGATGGGGAAACCCTGGCGCTGCTTCGCCGGGTGGCTGAAGCACGTGGTCTGATTGTGCTGACCGATTCGGACAGTGCCGGTTTGGTAATCCGCAATTACCTGAAAAAGACCATTCCGGGGAACCTCCTCAAGCATGCTTATATTCCCGATATATACGGAAAGGAGCGCCGGAAAGCCAGCCCCGGAAAAGAGGGCAAGCTCGGTGTGGAGGGAATGCCTCCGGAGATTATTTTGGAGTGTCTTCGAAATGCCGGAGCAACTGTTTTGGGGGAAGATGTGCGTACCACGCACCAAATTACCAAGCAGGATTTTGTGGAGCTTGGGTTATCTGGCGGTAAAAACAGCAGCTTTTTGCGCAAGCGATTGTTAAAAGAATTAAGTCTTCCGGAGCATATGAGCAGCAATGCTATGCTTCAGGCAATCAGTTTACTGTACAGCAAAGATGAATTGGAGCAAATTTTGTTCCGACTGGAGAAACAAGATGGTTGACATTTCTGTCAAAAATTTAACAAAGTTTTTTGTCATTGGGGAAAACCTTCTGGAAGACCTCTCTTTTGAAGTTCAGGAAGGGGAGCGTGTCGCTGTTTTAGGACGTAACGGCTGCGGAAAAACCACGCTGTTCAACATCCTTACCGGGCAGATGGACTATGATGCCGGGGAAGTGTATGTCAATCCCAATAAGCGGCTGGGTCTGATTTCCCAGATACCGAAATTTCCGGAGGGCTACACCGTTGAGGATGTTCTGCGCTCCGCCTTTGCCCAGCTTCAGGCGATTAAGAACAAGATGTCCCTTTTGGAGAAACAAATGCAGGAGGGGGCGACCCAGGAGCTACTCCGCAGCTACGACGACCTGTGTAACCGCTTCCAGTCCGGCGGCGGTTACGATATGGATGTGCAGGTGGACAAAATCTGCAACGGTCTGGGCATTTTGGCAAAGCAACGTGTGCAGGAATTTTCCAGCCTTTCCGGAGGCGAAAAGACCCGGGTCAATCTGGCAAGACTTCTTTTGGAACAGACGGATATTCTTCTTCTGGACGAGCCTACCAACCACCTGGACCTGAACAGTGTGGAATGGCTTGAAGGCTATATTAACAGCTTTAAAGGCACTGTCCTGACCATCTCCCACGACCGTTACTTCCTGGACCGTGTTGCCAAGCGTGTTATTGAGATAACCGACGGTCACGCAGAGTTTTATTCCGGTAACTATTCGTTCTATATGGACGAAAAACAGGCACGCTTTAATTTGCAGCTGAAGCAGTATCAGCAGGAACAGGCAAAACTGAAGCAGCTGGGGTACACCGTGGAGCGTATGAAGGGCTGGGGTATCAATAACCGCACCTTATACCGCAGAGCAATGTCTATCCAGCACCGTATGGAGCGTATCAAAAAAACGGAAAAGCCCAAAACCGAAAAGACAATGAAGGCAACCTTTGGGGAGAAGGATTTTTCCGGTGATATGGTATTTTCTATGCGTGGAGTGGAAAAATCATATGGCGAACGAATTCTCTTTTCCGATGTGGAGCTGAAGGTAGAGGGCGGCGAACGGATTGCCCTTTTAGGCGATAACGGAACCGGAAAGACCACCTTTATCCGCTGCCTTTTGGGAGATGAAACCTGCCATGGTAAAATTCAGTTTGGCCCCACCGTCAAATGGGGGTACCTGCCCCAGATTATTCACTTTGACCATCCGGAGCGTAGTTTGTACGACACTATGCTCTACGAGAAAAACTGCACACCACAGACCGCACGTGACCGTCTGGGCGCTTTTTTGTTCCAGGGCGAGGATGTATTCAAAAGCGTGGGAAATCTCTCCGGCGGTGAGCAGTCACGCTTGCGGCTATGTATGCTGATGGATGAGAAAATCAATCTTCTTGTTTTGGACGAGCCTACCAACCATCTGGACATTGCCTCACGGGAATGGGTGGAGGCGGCCATTGAAGAATTTGAAGGTGTTTTGCTCTTTGTTTCCCACGACCGGTATTTTATCGAAAAATTTGCCGAGCGGATTTGGCTTCTGGAGGACGGAAAAATCCGGGACTTCAAGTGCGGATACCAGAAGTACCGTTCCATTTTGGACCACGAGGCGATGCTGAAAGCGCCGGTTGCTGTGGAACATAAGCCCAAAAAGGAAAAGCCCAAGGGTGGCACCAAGGAGAGCGATAAGCTGGTGCGCCGCTTGGAACGGGAAATTGAAAAACAGGAGCAGCTAATTGCGCAATATGACGAAAAAATCTCGGCATCCGGCGCAGACTATCAGGAGCTGACCCGTCTTTTGGAAGAAAAGGAAAGGGAAGAGGCAACCCTGATGGACCTGATGGAGCAGTGGGAAGCTGCCCAAGTCTAAGTGTTGACAGGCGGCACAAACAGCCGTATAATAGGCAAGGATTATATCTTAAGGAGCGAAAATAATGAGTTCTTGTAATGGAAATTGCTCGTCCTGCGGCAGCGACTGCGCTGACCGCAAGCAGGAGAGCTTGCTTGCAAAATTAAATGAGAAGGCAAGCGTTAAGAAGGTAATTGCCGTTGTGTCCGGTAAGGGCGGTGTCGGCAAGTCCACCGTGACTTCTATGCTGGCTGTTGCCATGTCCCGAAAGGGAAAACGTGTGGCAGTTCTGGATGCGGATATTACCGGTCCTTCCGCACCTACAGCTTTTGGTGTTCAGGAATGCCAGGGGGCAACCAAGGAAGGTCTGTACCCGGCTTTGACCACCACCGGCATTCAGGTAATGTCTATCAATCTTTTGCTGGATAATAACACTGATCCGGTTGTATGGCGGGGTCCTGTGATTGCCGGTGCTGTGAAGCAGTTCTGGACAGATGTTATCTGGGAAGATGTGGATTATATGTTTGTGGATATGCCTCCCGGAACCGGTGATGTCCCCCTGACTGTCTTCCAGAGCCTGCCTGTGGATGGTGTGGTAATTGTTACCAGCCCGCAGGATTTGGTGTCTATGATTGTTGCCAAAGCTGTAAAAATGGCAAATATGATGCACGTTCCGGTTCTGGGCTTTGTGGAGAATTACAGCTATCTGGAATGCCCGGATTGCGGCAAGAAAATCAATGTTTTTGGCGAAAGCCGTTTGGATGAAGTGGCTGAAGCGTTCAATCTGCCCATTTTGGCAAGGCTTCCCATTGACCCCATGGTTGCCCAAAGCTATGACAGCGGTCTGATGGAAACAGTCGACACGGACAAGGTTGCGGATGTAATTACGGCAATCGAAAATGCAGAATAATGAAAAATCTCCGATGCTTTTGCATCGGAGATTTTCGCTTAAAATGTGAATTCAATTGGCACAAATCGTTCGCCCGTTGATACAACAACTTCAAACTCCAGCGTACAACCGCCGCACTTGCTTTTATCCAGTCGTGACAGCGTATCGATTTCTGAAATTTTACAGGATGTGGGAACACCTGTGTCAGCGTAGCCGCCGAACAGCTTTTTATCCAGCAGAACATGGTTTCCGTCTGCTTCAACCAAGTAGGTGTTTACAACAGCCAGGGGGTAATTGGCGATTATTTCGGAGTCTAACAGGTCCTCCCAGGTGTCCGGATTTACAGTGCTTGCGGAAACCTGCGCCTTGTCATATTCCTTCAACCCCAGAAATTCCTCGGTTGTCACCGGGATGTAGTGCTCCTCCAGCAACTTATCAAAGGTATATTTACCGTCAATGCGTCCGGACAGATACACGGTATGACCGTCAATGTTGTGTTCATAGAAGGTCTTTCCGCCGGCACGCTGGTCCTGTATCATCACAAAGCTGTTGGCGCTGTCAATACTGCCGTCTGGCAAATACACCACGGTTGGCGCCTCTATGACCATCATTGCGTGGTTGTCCGAGTTGGTGACCAACGCATCCGCGGGGAGCATTTGGGCATAAGCTTCCAGCATAACCGCGTTTCCGTTTTCCCGGATGACGGCGTAGCTGGGGTATTCATAAAAGGTCTTGATGCCGTCTATGAGCTTGTAGTCACCCACAGTGCAGTACCCGTTTTTCGGTACCATCATAATAGGGTAGTAGCCACCGGTGAAGGAGTTACAAACAGTGCTCCACGCCCATAAAAGGGTATCAGCACAGGAACTTCCCAGAGAGGATTTCAGGTCATTGGAATTGCCGGGAAAACGCAGACAGCCGGTGTCAGAGTCATAATATTCCAAAAACTGAAACAGTCCCGAGCTGGCGCCGGAGTAGAACATACCGCCATAGGTTTTCCCGGGCTCGTGGTGAAATTGCTTTCCGTTAACAGGTCCGGTTTTACGGTAGGTAATATCCGTTTCCGTATGCCACTGAATGGTCAGCAAATCCCGCATAGCCTGCACAGCCATTTGCCGCAGCTGCATTGTATCCGGTGTTTCCTCAAAGGTGTAGTCCGGATAGGCCATAGGGGAGGGAACGTGATAACCGCCGCAACCGGCCAGAGAAAAAACCAGTGCCGCTGTCAGCACAAAGCATAATAGTTTCTTCATAGGCTTATAAAAAACGGCATACGATGAACCAAAGCACGACCAGAATAATCAGGATTGGAATATATGCAGGCAGTGCGGCAACGGCAATGGAAATGCCTGCGACACCGATAGCGCCCAGCGCATAAATCAACCCAGCCAAAATGGCGGTGGTCAGTACGGCACGGGTAATCATTTTGCCGATCACGTTGGCGAAAAAGAAGGTATACAAAGCGCCGATAATGGGATTTACCGTAGTCAGTGCAGCACCCACAAAGATTTTCAGTGCGCCGGTTAAAAGCAACAGCAGAACAACGGCAACCAGAACCACCGGCGCATAGGTGGCAATACCCTCCGGTACATACTGCGCCAGAATGCCCACAACCAGGAAATGGGCAATGTATGCCAAAACCACAGTGACAATTCGAAAGAGCAGCCAGATGAAAATGTTCTTTCCTCTGGGGAGCCATCTGTCGGCCAGGTTGACCAGGAATGCCAAAATCAGCATACTGAGCACTTCCGTGCAGATTGCAGTATAGTGAGCGCCTTTGAAAGAAAACAGAAGGAGCTTATCTCCGGAGATGTCCACAAAGGGCAGGGGGGTGACAAATTTTGCAAAATCACCGCCGCAGGTTCCTAAAACCACAACACCGGCATAAATAAATAAAATGGCAAAGGCAGAGGAAACTGCCACATTCAGCGAAGAGCGCTTTCCGAAAACGAAGCGTCCGAAAATGCTGACTAAAAAGGTGCCCAGCAGTAAAATCAGGGCTGCCTTCCAAAAGGTATCAAAATCAATGCCAATCGTATTGAATATCTCCATAATCTTTTCCATACAAACCTCCCGGAAAAGGAAACAGCCGCCAAATAATTGGCGGCTGATTTCTGTGTAAAAGGTGAAGTAAAATTACTTCATCTCTGCCTCTGCGCCAGCTTCCTTCAGCTCGGCAATCATCTTCTCGGCATCTTCCTTGGAGACAGCCTCCTTCAGAGTCTTGGGGCAGTTGTCAACCAGGTCCTTAGCGTCCTTCAGACCCAGGCCGGTAACAGCGCGGACAACCTTGATGACGTTCAGCTTGGAAGCGCCGGCAGACTTCAGGATGACGTCAAACTCGGTCTTCTCCTCAGCAGCCTCAGCAGCACCGCCAGCAGC
>JAFXAQ010000028.1 GCA_017516925.1 Oscillospiraceae bacterium
AAGCCCTTAGCGGTACAGATCTCGCGGCAAGCCTCAACAGACTCCAGACCGTACTGAGCCAGAACACCGTTGATCTTGTCGATTTTTCTTTCGTAACCTTCAAACAATGCCATCTAAGTGTCCTCCTCTTATTCGTGACGGGGATCGATGTACTTGGCAGCGCCGGCGAAACGGCCGTAGGAACCCTTGGCCTTTTCCATAGCGACATTGGCATCGTCACCCTTCTTGATGAAGTCCATCATCTTGCCCAGGTTAATGAACTCGTAACCGGTGATCAGGTCGTTCTCGTCCAGAGCAATCCGGGTAACGTAGCCCTCAGCCATTTCCAGATAACGGGGACCCTTAGCCTTGGTGGCAAACATAGTGCCAACCTGGCTGCGCAGACCCTTACCCAGGTCTTCCAGGGAAGCGCCCACTGCCAAGCCATCCTCGGAGAAGGCGGACTGGCTGCGGCCGTATACGATTTGCAGGAACAGCTCCCGCATAGCGGTGTTGATAGCATCACACACCAGGTCGGTATTCAAAGCTTCCAGCAGGGTCTTACCGATGAGAATCTCGGAAGCCATAGCTGCGGAGTGGGTCATACCGGAGCAGCCCAAAGTTTCCACCAAAGCTTCTTCAATGATACCCTCCTTTACGTTCAGGGTCAGCTTGCAGCAGCCCTGCTGAGGAGCGCACCAGCCGATGCCGTGGGTAAAACCGCTGACATCCTTAATTTCCTTGACCTGAACCCACTTGCCCTCTTCGGGAATCGGGGCGGGACCGTGGTAGGCACCCTTGGCCACGGAGCACATATGCTGTACTTCTGCACTATAAATCATGGCAATTTTTCCTTTCTTTTGTAAACGAATTTTCTGACAGCCCGGAAAACTCGCATTTTCCGCAAATTATTATACAGACCGCAGAGGGAAATGTCAATGTTTCCAATGAAAAAATGATTATTTTTTCAAAAGCTGTTCATAATAATTGTATCACTGAGAAAAGGAGGAGAATACTATGGATTGCCATGCAAATAAGAGCATTGAGTGCACAGTTTCCCAGTGCGCACATCATTGTGACAGCGCCAACTTCTGTTCTTTGGATAAGATTTTGGTGGGCACCCACGAGGCCAACCCCACTGTCGACCAGTGTACAGACTGTATGTCCTTCAAGAAGAAGTAATCACACACGCCCCGGCACCGCCGGGGCATTACTTATTTTCCTTGACGAAATTGACAATTGTGATATGATAAATATACATATTTTGTTCATATCTTGCGATTATAGTGAAGTAAAAAATACGGAGGTTATTTATGGAACAGGAGTATCATTCTATGCAGGAGGAAAAGAAGACCTCTCCTTTTGCGTCTTCTCCCTACGAAAGTCCTTATACTTATGGCTACACCCCGGAGCCAAAGCCAAAGAAAGAGAAAAAATGCAAAAAGTCCAAGCGTTGGGTTGCGGCATTGCTGGTTGTAGCACTTGTGGCAGCTGGCTGCGGTATAACGGCCCTGTCGGTCAATGCCTACTGGAACAATCGCTTTTCTGCGTTTTCATCGGCAATGGACAATAAGCTGAAGGTTCAGCAGGAACAGCTGGATGCGGCTATGAATGCGCTGGGCGGAAGCACCGCCAGCGGCGGAACACAGACAAATGCGGGTGCACCCGGTCTGGTATATGCCCAGAATGTGCAGGCTGTTGTGGCAATTTCCAATCAGTCCGTGACCACGAACCTTTTTGGTCAGGTATCTGAAACAGCATCCAGTGGTTCCGGTTTTATTGTATCAGAAGACGGCTATGTTGTGTCCAATTATCACGTGGTAAAAGGCGCAACAAAATTAAGAGTCATTATGGCCGACAGCAAAGAATATGCTGCTGAGCTGGTAGGTTTCGATGCAAACAATGATATCTCTGTTTTAAAGATTGATGCTGCAGACCTTCCCTTTGTGAAGCTTGGCAGCAGTGACAAATTAGCGGTAGGCGATCAGGTAGCGGCTATCGGAAATCCGTTGGGTGAGCTGACCTCCACCTTAACTGTTGGCTATGTCAGCGCAAAAGACAGAACCATCAGTACCGAGGGTACGTATATCAATATGATTCAAACGGATGCGGCAATCAACTCCGGCAACTCCGGCGGACCTCTGTTTAATATGCAGGGTGAGGTCGTGGGCATTACCACGGCTAAAATGACCGGCACCAGCGGCTCCGGGGCTACCATTGAGGGTCTGGGCTTTGCAATTCCCATTGATGATGTTGCGGATATGATTACCCAGCTGATTGAAAACGGTTATGTTAAAAGCTCTTATATGGGTGTTGTTGTCAGGGATATTGACCCTGAGGTGGCGGAAACCTATGGTCTGCCATCCGGTGTTTATGTGGACTCAGTGGAGCAGGGCGGCGCAGCGGAAAAAGCCGGCATCCAGGCGAAGGATATTATCTTGAATGTTGGCGGTCATAATACCGGCTCTATGGCAGAGCTGACCAAGATACTCCGCAAGTTCGAGGCGGGACAGACTACCTCTGTGACGGTTTATCGTAGCGGCGCCGAGGTTCATCTGGAAATCACTCTGCAGGAAAAACCCCAGCAGGTACCGGAAGAGACAGTGCCGGAAACGCAGCCTCAGCAGCAAATCCCTAACTACGGAGATTTTGGGGATTGGTTTGGCGGCTTCTTCCCCGGCTTTGGCGGATAAAAAATCAGGAAAGGATGCAGCTTTTGTACTGCATCCTTTTTTGTCGAAATCTGTCGACGAGATATTGCCCTTTGCCTGTTGCAAAACAGCAAATCTTGTGGTACTATTTGCGTATAAAACAGAAAAAGGTCGTGAGTACGTGCTGAAGCTGATGCTTGCAGATGGGTGTGAGGACTTCACTCAGGTAATTACCAAGCAATTAAAAAACAGATTTGATATTTGCAGAGCCAGAGACGGTGTGCAAACCCTGAAAATGCTTCGTCATTTTAAGCCGGATATCCTGGTGCTGGATTTGCACCTGTCCGGGATGGAAGGTCTGGAGGTTCTGCGTACAATCCGCACCAGCGGAAATGATATTCCGGTTCTGGTAACAGGTTTTCTGCAAACTGATTGGGTATGCGCTGAGCTTGCCCGGCTTCAGGTTTCTGCGTTGTTTTGCAAGCCCTGCGCTTCAGGCGCTGTGGTTTCCAGGATTTTAGATATTGCTGAGGAGTTGGTTTCCGGAAAAGTGCCGGAGCGCACGCCGGAAAATCTTGCACACCATTTGCTTTTGAATTTAGGCTTCCGGATGGGCTTTGCCCGGTATAAATGTGTATATTTGGCGCTTATGCTGAAATTCCAGGGGGAGTGTGGCGGCGTTACCAAGTGTCTGTATCCCAGGGTTGCCCGAATGTGCGGCGGTAATACGCAGCAGGTGGAGAAAGCGGTCAGGGATGCCATCAAGGATGCTTTTGGACAGGGATGTGCTGCTGTCTGGCAGATGTATTTTCCCCAAAGCTCTGATGGCGGACTGCGCTGTCCCTCCAATGATGTTTTCTTAGCCAGAATGGCCTTTGTTATGTTAGAATGTTTTGGGAAAGCGTCGATACCTCTGGCAAAATAATTGTGAAAACATACTTGACAGGCGCACAAATGTCTGTTAGAATTAGCCTATCTTTCATATTCCAAATGCGTTTGAACAAAAAGAGTAGGGTGAGGAAAGCTCCAGAGAATTGCCGGTTGGTGCAAGGCAACAGTGGACCGATCCTGAAGTTCATTTTGTGAGCAGTGTGTTGAAATTGCAGTAGGCACAACGGGAGCGACCGTTATATCGCCAGGGCTTGCTAGAGCCTGTAAAGGTATTTCCCGCGAGGGAAATATGAAGCAGAGTGGTACCACGGTAGATTTTATCGTCCCTGTATATGCAGGGGCGATTTTTGTTTGTATTTTTCCGCATATGCGGTGAATAAGTTTATACATAACGGAGGAACCAGAAAATGAAGAAACTAATTGCACTTGTTCTTGCTTTAACGCTTTGCCTGAGTGTGGCAGCCTGTGGCAGCGATGCGGGAGCATCCGGTAATGCGAAAGGCGCTGACTTTGCTGTGGGAATCTGCCAGCTGATGGTTCACGATTCCTTGGATCAGGCCACCAAGGGCTTCCAGGACGCATTGACGGAAGCGTTGACGGCGGCAGGCAAGAGCGTTACCTATGATTTGCAGGTTGCCGGTGACGCAAACCTTTGCACAACGGTTGTTAATACCTTTACCGCAAAGAATGTGGACCTGATTATGGCCAATGCCACCCCTGCATTGCTGGCGGCTGCCAATGCTACCGAGAAAATCCCGGTGCTTGGCACATCTGTGACGGATTATGACGACACCTTCTCCGGCAACATTCCTGAAAATGTGTCCGGCACATCGGATGCAGTACCCTTTGCAGAGCAGGCGCAGATGATGATTGATACCTTAAATCTCGTTGCCGGTGATAAGGTAGGTGTTTTGTACTGCATCAACGAGTCTAACTCCAAAATTCAGTATGAAGCAGTAAAGGCCCTGTTTGAAGAAAAGGATATTGTTGTAGAGGCCTATACCTTCTCTGAAATTACTGAGCTGCAGGGGTTGGTAACTTCTATGGCAGATGCCTGCAAGGCTGTGTACATTCCCTCTGACAACACGGTAGCACAGAATGACAGCATTGTTGGTAATATCTGCTCCGACAAGAAGGTGCCTGTGTATACCAGCTACGGCGGAAGCGTTTGCTACGCAAGTTTGGCAATTGATTACTATCAGTTGGGTGTGGAGACCGGTAAGATGGCAGCAGAAGTTCTGCTGGGAACGGCCAAGGTTTCCGATTTGGAGGTCAAGACCCTGATACCCACTACCGTTTACAATGAGGACCTTTGCAACACCCTGGGGATTGCGGTTCCTGAAAAATAAATACAGAGGATTAAAATGAGTTTTTTGTTTGCATTGCCCGGTGCGGTTGCTGAAGGGCTGATTTGGGGATTGATGGCGATTGGTGTCTATATCTCCTATAAGATATTGGATATTGCAGACCTGTCTGTGGACGGCGCCATTTGTACCGGCGGTTGTGTCTGCGCAATGCTGATTGCTGCCGGTGTGCCGGTGTGGGCAAGTGTTTTGATTGCTTTTGTCGCCGGCGCTCTGGCAGGAACCCTGACTGGACTTTTGCATACAGCGCTTGGTATTCCGGCAATATTGGCAGGCATTCTCACGCAGCTGATGCTGTACACTGTAAATCTGCTGATTTTGGGCGGTAAGTCTTTGGTGGCGATTGACCATCGGGCAAATACGCTGCTGCTGCATATGAGCGATAATCCGACGGCTATCGTATCTGCCGGTCTGATAGTGGCTGCTACGATTGTGGTGCTGTGGCTGTTCTTCTACACAGAGGTTGGTCTTACGCTGAAATCCACCGGTGACAATCCGGATATGAGCCGTGCCCAGGGCGTGAATGTAAAGTTCAACAAGGTTCTGGGTCTGGCAATTTCCAACGGTATTGTTGCTTTGGCTGGCGCTTTGTATGCGCAGTACAAGGGCTCGGTCAGTCTTCAGGACGGCAGAGGCGCCATTGTGATTGCTCTGGCTGCCATTTACATCGGTCTGTCAGTATCCCTGAAAATTAAGCCAAACTTTGTGGTTAGTCTCATTGGTGTTGTATGCGGCGGCGTCGTTTACTACATTATCTATAATTTCGTCATTTTGCTGGGCCTTAAGACGGATTATCTGAAAATGCTTTCTGCAGTGATTGTTGCGCTGTTCCTGGGTGTTCCTTACCTGAAGGGTGTTTTGTTTCAAAAGCAAAAGCCTCTGCCAATACAAGCTGTGACGGGAGGGAATAAGGATGCTTAAAGTAACCAATTTGCAGAAAACCTTCAACCCCGGAACAGTAAACGAAAAGGTTGCGCTGTGCGGCTTGAATTTGGAGCTGAAGGATGGCGAGTTTGTCACGGTGATAGGTGGCAACGGCGCGGGAAAATCTACCCTTTTCAATGCCATTTCCGGTGTTTGGAAGCCGGATTACGGCACTATTGAAATTGACGGTGTGGATGTGACCAATATGCCGGAGCATAAGCGGGCGCAATTCCTGGGACGTGTGTTTCAGGACCCGATGAAGGGCACCTCCCCGGATATGGAGATTGCGGAGAATTTGGCGATTGCTGCCCGCAGAGGCACAAAGCGCAAGCTCGTCTGGGGTGTGCGTAAGGCAGAAAGGGCACGCTATAAGAAGCTTCTTGCGGATTTGGATTTAGGACTCGAAGACAGACTCAGCAGTAAAGTCGGCTTACTCTCCGGTGGGCAACGGCAGGCAGTTACCTTGTTGATGGCGACATTGAACAAACCGAAGCTGCTGCTTTTGGATGAGCACACTGCGGCACTGGACCCCAAAACTGCCGCTAAGGTTCTTGCCCTGACAGAACGGATTGTCCGGGAAAATAAGCTAACGACGCTGATGATTACCCACAATATGAAAGATGCCATTACCTATGGTAATCGCCTGATTATGCTCTATGACGGCAACATTGTGGTGGATATTTCCGGCGAGGAAAAGAAGAACCTGACAGTTCAGGACTTGCTCGGCTTGTTTGAAAAGGCCAGCGGCGGTGAATTTGCCAGTGACAGAGCGTTGCTAAACTGATACTAAAGCCCAGACAATTACTGTCTGGGCTTTGTATATTAAAAATTTGCGTTTTTGCCTCTTTTATAAAATCGTGCTATAATTAGACAAAGGAGGGATGAATATGAAACTGTATTTTCTGGGCGCAGCCCATGAAGTCACCGGCTCATGTTCCTTGCTGGAGGCTTGCGGCAAGCGCATCCTCATTGATTGCGGAATGGAGCAAGGTCTGGATATCTACGAAAATTGTGAGCTGCCTGTTTTGCCCGGGGAGATTGATGCGGTGCTGTTGACCCATGCCCATATTGACCACTCCGGTATGATACCGGCATTGGTTGCAAGAGGATTCTCGGGACCTGTTTACACCACCGAGGCAACAGCCAGACTGTGCAATATTATGCTTAGAGACGCTGCCCATATTCAGGAATTTGAAGCCCAGTGGCGCAATCGAAAGGCGCAGCGAGCAGGTGAGCAGCCTTTTATACCTGTGTATACTATGATGGATGCGGAGCAAACTCTTCGACAGCTTCAGGGCTACCCCTACGAACAAGCCTTTACAGTTTTCCCGGGAATCTCTGTGATTTTCCGGGATGCCGGGCATCTGTTGGGCTCTGCGAGCATTTATATTACTATAACGGAAAATGAGCAGACCAGAACGGTTCTTTTTTCCGGTGATCTGGGGAATATAGACAGACCCCTGATTAACGACCCGGTGCCGGCCTGGGATGCAGACTACGTGGTAATTGAATCCACCTACGGAGACCGCCTACACGGTGAGCGACCGGATTACTTAAAACAGCTGACCACAATCATCCAGCAAACCTTCGATAAGGGCGGCAATGTGGTCATTCCGTCATTTGCGGTAGGCAGAACCCAGGAAATGTTGTACCTGCTGCGCACAATCAAGGAGCAGAACCGCATTCATGGACACAATGGCTTCCCGGTGTATGTGGACAGCCCACTTGCGGTGGAGGCTACACGTATCTATGCCGCAGGCTTGACCCGGTATTATGACAAAGAGACCCTGGATTTATTGGACAGGGGAATAGACCCGATTTTATTCCCGGATTTAAAATTGTCTGTAACCTCCGAAGAATCAAAGCTGATTAACGCAGATAAGACGCCGAAGGTGATTTTATCCGCCTCCGGTATGTGCGAGGCTGGCAGAATTCGTCACCACCTGAAGCACAACCTGTGGCGCAAGGATTCAACCATCCTGTTTGTGGGTTATCAGACCGCTAACACCATCGGCAGAAGCCTGCTGGATGGGGCAACAAAGGTGCGCCTGTTTGGTGAGGAGATTGCTGTACATGCCAACATCCTGAGCTTGGATGGCATTTCCGGTCACGCAGACCGGGACATGCTGCTGCAGTGGCTTGTGCCGATGACCCAAAAGCCAACGATGGTCTTTGTGAATCACGGTGAGGACAAGGTTTGCGACAGCTTTGTGTCTTCCATTTCCGGAAAATTAGGCTTTTCGGCTGTGGCGCCCTACAGCGGTGACGGCTATGACCTGCTTACCGGAGAATGCTTCCAGAAGGGTATCATTAGACCTTCCAGGAAATACACCGAGGGTCGCAAGCGTTCGGATATGCTTTATGAGCGCCTGACGGATGCTTTGAACCGTTTGCGAAAAATCGTGGAAGGGATGAAGGAAGCGCCCAATCGGGAGATTTCCCGCCTGACAGACCAAATCAACGCCATTTGCGAAAAATTTAAGCGATAACACCAAAAATATAAATAAACGTCACGGAAAATTTGATTGTTTTTCCGTGACGTTTATTTGTGCGTAGACAGTTGACAAAACGCCTGTATACGTGTATACTTGTATACAATAAAATTTAGAAAGGAGCATCCCATATGCTTGAAATTTCTCCGAAGACGAACCTACTGGAACAGGAATCCTATAAATACTCCCTGCAGGATGTAGCGGAACCGAACCTGCAGCGGGATTTTTATTCCTACGGCACGGTCCCCAAGGTTGCCTTTAACCATCGCCGAGTGCCCATCAATATGCCTGAAGAGATTTGGATTACGGATACCTCTCTTCGGGACGGTCAACAGTCTGTGGAGCCGTATTCTGTTGAACAGATTGTGAAAATCTATAAGCTTCTGTCCAAGCTGGGCGGCCCCTTTGGCATTATTCGTCAGACTGAATTCTTTATCTACAGCAAGAAGGACCGGGAAGCGCTGGAAAAATGTATGGAATTGGACCTGAAGTTCCCCCAGATAACCAGCTGGATCAGAGCCAGCAAGGAGGACTTCAAGCTTGTACGGGATTTGGGTATCAAAGAGACCGGCATTTTGGTCAGCTGTAGTGACTACCACATTTTCAAGAAAATGAAAATGACCCGCCGTCAGGCGCTGGAGTATTATCTGTCTACGGTGGCAGATGCCTTCGATGCAGGTGTCATTCCCCGTTGCCATTTGGAGGATATTACCCGAGCCGACTTCTATGGCTTTGTGGTTCCCTTTGTCAATGAACTGCAGGAGATGTCCCGTCAGGCGGGAATTCCCGTAAAAATCCGTGCCTGCGACACTATGGGCTACGGCGTTCCCTACACAGAGGTTGCCCTGCCCCGAAGCGTTGCCGGTATCATTTACGGCCTGCAGCACCACGCTGAGGTTCCCAGTGAATGTCTGGAATGGCACGGACACAACGACTTTTATAAGGCGGTTGCCAATGCATCTACGGCATGGCTGTACGGCGCCAGCGCAGTCAATTGCTCCTTGCTTGGTATCGGTGAGCGTACCGGAAACATTCCTCTGGAGGCAATGGTCTTTGAGTACGCATCTCTGCGTGGCTCTATGGACGGAATGGACCCCACCGTGATTACGGAAATTGCAGAATTCTTCCAAAATGAAGTGGGCTATGATATTCCGCCTATGACACCCTTCGTTGGCAGAAGCTTCAACTCTACCAGAGCCGGTATCCACGCTGACGGACTGATGAAGGATGCGGAAATCTACACAATTTTTGATACAGAAAAGCTTTTGAACCGACCGGCGACTGTGGAAATCAGCAAAACCTCCGGCACTGCCGGCATTGCCTACTGGATTAACCAGCATTACCGCCTGACCGGGGATTCGCAGGTTACCAAGCAGGATAAGCTTGTGACGGATTTGAAGCTCTGGGTTGACAGCCTGTACGAGCAGGGCAGACAGACTGTGGTTTCCCACAAGGAAATGGAAGAAGAAATTGCGCTGATGGCCCCCGGCCGTTTTGATAAGTAAGGAGGCATTTATGTCAGTATTTAAGAGTGTTTCTTTGGCAGACCAGGTTTTTGAAAAGCTGGAAAATGATATTATTACAGGTATCTATCCCCGGGGCGAAATTCTCACAGAGCTGAAGCTTGTGGAAGCGCTGGGTGTCAGTCGCACACCGATACGGGAAGCTCTGCGCCGTCTGGAGCAGGAACGGTTGATAACCGATGCCGGAAAAGGCTCTCTGGTGCTGGGAATTACCCTGGAGGACCTGATGGATATTATGGATATCCGGCAGAGAATTGAGGGACTGGCAGCCTTTTACGCGGCTAAGAATATCACGGAAGAAGGCAAGAAAAGATTACAGGAAATCCGTCAAAAGCAGGATTACTATTATTCTGTGCACGATGTGGATAATCTGCGTAAAGTGGATGATATGTTCCATGATACCATTTATGAGCTTTGCGGACGAACGGTGATTCACGATACGCTGCTCCCGCTGCACCGGAAGACAATGCGATACCGCCGTCTTGTGCTCAATGATTCCGGTCGTCTGGAGAATTCTGTGCTGGAGCACAGCAAAATCTGCGACGCCATTTGCTCCGGTGACGACGAGACTGCGGAAGCGCTGATTACCAAGCATATTGCCAACGCAAAAGAAGCGATGATTGAGAGGTTCCAGAAGAATGGGTAAGACAATCGCAGAAAAAGTTATTGAAAAGCATTTGCTTTTCGGCACAATGGAGCCGGGCAGTGAGATTGCCCTGAAAATTGACCAGACCCTGACACAGGATGCCACCGGCACGATGGCATATCTGGAGTTTGAGACGATGGGGATTCCCCGGGTAAAAACGGAACTGAGTGTGGCTTATGTGGACCATAACACGCTGCAGTGCGGCTTTGAGAATGCCGATGACCACCGTTATCTGCAGACGGTTGCCGCTAAACACGGTGTCCGGTTCTCGCGCCCCGGCAACGGCATTTGCCATCAGGTGCATCTGGAGCGCTTTGGCATTCCCGGAAAAACATTGATTGGTTCTGACAGCCATACACCCACCGCAGGTGGTCTGGGTATGCTGGCATTTGGCGCCGGTGGTATGGATGTTGCGGTTGCTATGGGCGGCGGCGCTTATTATATCAATATGCCCAAGCAGTATAAGATTTACTTAACAGGAAAGCTCCGTCCGCAGGTTGCGGCAAAGGACGTCAGTCTGGAACTGCTGCGCAGGCTGTCTGTAAAAGGCGGTGTTGGTGTGATTATGGAGTGGGGCGGTCCCGGTGTCAAGACCCTGTCGGTACCGGAGCGTGCCACCATTACCAATATGGGCGCTGAGCTGGGCGCAACCACCTCGGTTTTTCCCGCGGATGAAAATACCAAAGCATTCCTGGAAAGTCAGGGAAGAGGACAGGATTACACCCCCATTTATGCGGATGAGGATGCGCAATATGACCGCGTGATTGAAATCGACCTGTCAACTCTGGAACCGATGATTGCCTGCCCTCATAGCCCGGACAACGTGGTAACCGTAAAATCTCTTTCAGATGTGAAGGTTGACCAGGTTTGTATCGGCTCCTGCACCAACTCCTCTTTGAAGGATTTACTGACAGTTGCCGCTATTTTGAAGGGTAAAACCGTTGCTCCCGGTGTTAGCCTTTCCATTTCTCCCGGCTCCCGGCAGGTACTGACAATGCTGGCAGATTGCGGTGCATTGAATGATATCCTGAAAAGCGGTGCCCGGATTTTGGAATGCGCTTGCGGTCCTTGTATCGGTATGGGCTTCTCACCCAATTCGCAAGGTGTGAGTCTTAGAACCTTCAATCGGAACTTTACAGGACGCAGCGGTACTGCAGATGCCAATGTATACCTGGTTTCTCCGGAGACAGCAGCGTTGTCTGCATTGACCGGCTACATCACAGACCCGACTACCTTGGGAGCCTTGGATATTCGTGAGGTTCCCCGGGAATTTGCGGTGGATGACAGCTCAGTGCTGTTACCGCTTTCTGCCGAGGAAGCGCAGGGTGCCGAGGTGCTCCGTGGACCAAACATCAAGGAATTCCCCAAGAGTAAGCCCTTTGCGGATGCTTTGGAAGCGCAGGTTGTGCTGAAGGTTGGCGACAATATCACCACGGACCACATTATGCCTGCAGGCGCAAAGATACTGCCGTACCGTTCCAATATTCCCCATTTGTCCCAGTTCTGCTTTGCGGTTTGTGACACGGAATTCCCGGAACGGGCAAAGGCGGCCGGTGATGGTATTATCATAGGTGGCACTAACTACGGACAAGGTTCCTCCCGGGAGCATGCGGCATTGGTGCCCATGTATCTGGGAATCCGTTGCGTCATTGCCAAGAGCTTTGCCCGAATTCACGTGGCAAACCTGATCAATGCAGGCATTTTGCCCCTGACCTTCCAAGACCCGGAGGTATACGACAAGCTCTCTCAGGCTGATAAGCTGTGCCTGACCGATATCAAAGCCGGAATGGAAAAAGGTGAAATTACAGTTCAGGCTGGCGATGTTTCTTTTACTGCTGTTTGCAACCTGACCGAACGGCAGCAGAAGATACTTCTGGCAGGAGGACTGTTAAACTACACCAAAGAAGGTGGCCTATAATTAGAAAATGGACTGTTCTGTTGAACAGTCCATTTTTTGTCATTTCAAATCAGCCATTACTGCCTTAATCCGGGCAACGGTATTGTCATACCCCAAAATCTGCATAACCGTGTACAGGTCAGGGGAGTTGGTCTTGCCGGTAACTGCCTGGCGAATGAAGGTGGAAACGTCAGCAACGGTGCCGGGGTAAGCGTCCGGGTCTGCCTTGTAGGCTTTCATATCCGCTGTAAAGCCCAGAGTCTCGGTTACAGCCTTGACTTTATCAAACCAAACACCTGAGTCGTCGTTGATGCTAAAGCCCTCCAGGAACTTTTCCAGAGCCGACAGCACAACTGCATTATCGAAGCGCTGGTCAAAGGCTGGCTTTTCCAGATATTCCTCATAGAAGAAGCCCATATAATCCTTGGCATCCTTCCATACCGCCAAATCCTTACGTGGCTTTTTGCCGCCACGTCCAATGGCAAGAATTGCTTTGGCAAAATCCGGGTCAGCGGAAAGCTTCCGGCAGAAGTCCGGATCAAATTCCTGCGCCCATTCGGTGAGCAGGGCATATACCTTTTCCGCATCCATTCGGGCAATTACGTTTTTACTCACGTCAGTCAGCTTTGCATAGTCAAACAGACTGCCTGCCGGGTTGAGCTTCTTGGGACTAAAGGTGAATTTGTCCACATCCTCGGTGGGATTGGCACGGCGCCAGTCCTCAAAATTGGAGTTGAGCACCGTCATAATATACTCATACACAGCTTCTACAGGGAAACCCTCTGCCTTATAGAAGGTCAGCGCCAGCTCCGGGTCCTTGCGCTTGCTGAGCTTGCGTTTGGAGGTGCCGTCCATCTTCATAAGCGGTCCGATATGCACATACTTGGGCAGCTTAAAGTTCAGCGCTTTGAAAAGCTGAATGTGGAAGGGCAGGGTGGGGAGCCACTCATCACCCCGGACTACATGGGTTGTCCGCATCAGGTGGTCATCCACAGCGTGGGCAAAGTGGTAGGTGGGAATGCCGTCGGATTTGAGAAGCACGTGGTCAATATCATTTTCAGTCACCGTAAGCTTGCCCTTTACCAAATCGTCAAACTTAAACTGGTTTTCAATGGAGCCTGTGGAACGGAAACGAAGCACCCAGGGATTTCCGGCAGAAAGCTGTGCCTGAATATCCTCCAGGGAGCGGTCGCGCCACATGGCGTACTTTCCGTAATAGCCGGTGGTTTCCTTGTTGGCTTCCTGGGTTTCACGCATAGCGGACAGCTCGGCTTCTGTGCAGAAACAAGGATATGCCAGACCTTCGGATACCAGCTTCTTAGCATATACATGATAAATGGCAGCGCGCTGACGCTGACGGTA
>JAFXAQ010000029.1 GCA_017516925.1 Oscillospiraceae bacterium
CTCCGCGCAGGCAGCACAGCGCCCAGCAGAAAAGGCCTACCAGACCCATATTCAGGAAGGTGGCTGCATAGCCGCCCATACCGAAGTAGTTGGAGGACACCTTACAGGGCTGGAGCAAAATGTTTTTCATACCGGTGAAGATATTTTCCACATCCGGCATCAAAAATGCTGCCACAACAAAAAACAGGGAAACAAACAGGAAAAACAGCTTCAGGAAACTGCTTTCGGGCAGGTTTTTAATCTTTTTCATAATCACACCTCACTGTGTAACGGGCGGCAGATTGCCGCCCCTACAACCTCTTACGATAGTGCACGTAGGGGCGGCAATCTGCCGCCCGAACAATTAAGCCTTTTCGGCAGCTTCGACTACGTGCTTCATCAGCACGGTGGTGGTGACAGCGCCAACGCCGCCGGGAACAGGGGTAATGGCTTCTACAATGGGCTCCACCTCGTCGAACACGCAGTCACCGGACATACCGCCCTTGCCCTTGGAGGTAATCTTCTCGGGATTCCAGTTCATGGAAACGTCGATGACAATCTGCCCCTCACGGACAAAGTCGCGGGTCAGGCTGTTCAGCACACCGGCTGCAGTGACGATGATGTCAGCGCCCTTGCAGATTTCAGCGGTGTTGACGGTGCGGGTATGGCACACGGTGACGGTGGCATTTTTGCCCATGAGCATCATAGCCGCAGGCTTGCCAACCACCAAAGAGCGACCAATCACCACAGCGTTCTTGCCCTTGCAGTCAATGCCGTAGTAGTCCAGAATTTCCATACAGGCGGCGGGGGTACAGGGAGCGTAGCCCAGGTCCTGACCCTCGAAGACACCTGCGTTACTCATATGGGTCATAGAGTCCACGTCCTTGCAGGGGGCAAGGCGGTTGCAGATTTCGTCCTGGTCTGCCTTCAGGTGCTTGGGCAGAGGACGGAACATCAGAACGCCGTGAACGGATGCGTCTGCATTGACCTCGTCGATAACCTTCAAAACATCTTCCTTGGAAGCGTCCTCGGGCAGGATGTAGTTCTTGACAGCAACGCCCACTTCCTCGGCACGCTTGGTAGCGCCCTTCTCGTAGGACAGGTCAGAGGGGTTTTCGCCCAGACGGATAATACCCAAAGTGGGGGTAACGCCCTTTTCTTTCAGGGCAGCAGTGCGGGTCTGCAATGCGGCAACCAATGCCTCATTGACCTCTTTGCCCAATAATCTCTTTGCCATAGTTATTTCTCCTTAAAAACTCTATAATCTGTCGATATGTTCGCTGTTGCGAACTCGATATATTTGCCTTGCGGCAAATTCGATATAATGCTTCGCATTTCGATATGATATAAATCCCCTCGCTCCGCAGAGCATATCGAGTGCGTTAGCACATATCGATTCCCGAAGGGAAATATCGAAAATCCCGCCAGGGATTTATATCGATGCGCCAAAGGCGCTTACACGCCAAAGCCGGCTTTGACGGTGTTGAAGATTTCGTCGGCCATTGCGCCGTAGGTTTCCAGCATTCCCAGCGCCTTGGCATTCATTTCCTCGGCAACCTCACGGTTTTTCAGGGTCTTGGTGTTGATGAACACGTTTAAGGATGCAGCCTGCAAAGCTGCCTTGCAGATGGTTGCGCCGCAGCCGGCATCGGAAACAGCCAACCGTGAGCCCTTTGCGGCAAACACAGCGATGTACTCGATAGCCTGGCAGCACAGCTCCATAATCTTCATGGGGGTGGAGCAGGCAATGATGGTAGCCTCTTCCATGACAGCGTCACGGGTGGGGTCATCCTTGGGGATGCCGTAAGCCTTAGCCAAGGGCAGGAAGTTCACTTCGTCAGCTTCCACCTGGTTCAGCAATTCGGTCTGCAAAGCGTCGCACTTTGCCTTCAATTCGATAATTTCCGCTTCCACCTCGGCATACTTCTTCTTGCCAACGGTCAGGCTGCCCACCATATTGCCCAGAGCAGTACCGATGGCGCCTACCAGCGCAGCTGCGCCGCCACCGCCGGGTGCGGGAGCGTCAGATGCCAGAACCTCCACAAACTTGCGGCAGGTTTCCATTGTCATATCCATAGTATTTTTATCCTTTCAGTCTAAAAATAAGTAATAGGTAAGAGTGAATAGGGAATAAGTAAGGTGTCCCTTCGGGACAATTAAAATCCGTCTGCGAAGCAGACACATTACCTTTTCACTATTCACTATTACTTTTTACTTAGCAAAGCTAAATGCTCCAAAAGCAGAGGCGGTGACCCGCCTCTGCTATCAGGTTACTTACGCACGCTCGAAAGCGCGTCCGGCAAGCTCCGGAAATATGTTGTCTTGTGGACAGCGTGGAATTTTGGCTCAGAGCAAGTAAGCCGACCGCAGAAATACTTTGTGTATTTCAAGGGAGGTCTTACGCAGCTATGGGGCAAAAGAACCGCTGCTCCACTGACATAAATGTTTTCGGAGTTTGCCAAAATCAATTAGAACAGGCCGGATACCTTGCCGGTTTCGACATCGACGTCAACACGGCGGTAGGCGGGGTCAGCAGCAGTACCGGGCATCATGGAGATGGTACCAGCCATGGGGCACAGGAACTTGGCGCCGCCGTACTCCAGAATGTCTCGGATGGTCAGCTTCCAGCCGGTGGGCACACCCTTCTTGGTGGGATCATCGGACAGGGACAGGTGGGTCTTGACCATCATGGTGCAGTAGTCAGCGTACTTGGGATCCTTCTCAAAACGCTCAGCCTTCTCCACAGCCAGAGGCAGCCA
>JAFXAQ010000030.1 GCA_017516925.1 Oscillospiraceae bacterium
CGTGGCCTGCTGAAGAAGGCCGGCGTCCTGTAAGATTTTCCCTAAGGAGTTACACAATGAAGGAACTTTTGCTGTATATGGCAAAGAGCCTGGTGGACGACCCGGAAGCAGTTACCGTAAATGAGGTTTCCGATGAGGAAGGCAAGGTACTGGAACTCCGTGTTGCTCCTGGTGACATGGGAAAGGTTATCGGCCGCCAGGGTCGAATTGCGAAGGAAATTCGCACCATCGTAAAAACCGTTGCGCAGCGCACCGGTGAAAAGGTTACGGTGGAAATCGTTGACTAATGAAAATGCGTGGCGATACCGTCACGCATTTTCAATTTTTCGCACAGATACTTGCTCCCTTTGGATTTCTTTGCTATAATACAGGAAATCGTCTTGGAGGAACAGATATGAGATTAGAATTTTTGGAGGCTGGGGAGATTGTCACAACCCACGGTGTTCGTGGCGAGATGAAGGTAATGCCTTGGGCTGACGGTCCGGAATTTCTTACCGGCTTTCGCCGTGTGCGTGTTGACGGAACGGATTATAAAGTCCAATCCTGCAGAATACAAAAAACCTGCAATCTCCTGAAGCTTGAGGGTGTCAATTCTATCGAGGAGGCCCAGCAACTTCGAGGCAAGACTGTGGTGATTTATCGGCAGGATGCGCCGGTGGACCTCATTTTTACCGCAGAGCTGATTGGGGTGGAGGTCATTTCGGATGGTGATTGCATCGGTAAGGTAACGGATGTACTGGATTACCCGGGAAATAAGGTGTATGAGGTACAAGGTGCGCACACCTATCTTATTCCGGCAGTCAAGCAATTTATCCATGAAGTGGATCTGGATAAGAATATAATGCAGGTAACAATCATTGAGGGGATGCGAACGGATGAGAGTTGATATATTAACCTTATTTCCCGAAACGGTTGGAGACGTTTTATCTGACAGCATTTTAGGACGGGCGCAGGATAGAGGCATCATTCGCATTGAAACCCATCAAATCCGGGATTATACGGCAAATAAGCAAAATCAGGTGGATGACTACCCCTATGGTGGTGGGCGTGGCGCTGTGATGACGGCGGACCCTCTGTACCGATGCTGGGAGGCTGTCTGCGACCAGGCATCCGGTCCGGTGCATACCGTCTATATGTCCCCGTGTGGCAAAACCTTCACACAGGCAGATGCCATTCGTCTGAGCAAACTGGAGAACCTCGTTTTGGTTTGCGGTCATTACGAAGGCATTGACCAGCGGTTTATAGACGAGTGCGTGGACGAAGAAATCTCCCTTGGAGACTTTGTGTTAACCGGCGGTGAGATTGCCGCTATGGCCGTCACAGACGCTGTATGCCGAATGGTTCCGGGTGTGCTGGCGGACCCGGAGTGCTTTGAGGATGAAAGTCACTTTAACGGGATGCTGGAATATCCTCAATACAGCCGTCCGGCTGTTTGGCACGGAAGGGAAGTGCCTGCGATTCTTTTGTCCGGCGACCACGGAAAGGTTGCCAAGTGGCGCCGGAAGCAGTCCCTGCGCCGCACCCGGCAGCGTCGTCCGGATATGTATGAGAAGCTGGATTTAACAAGTAAGCAAGACAAAAAGCTTTTGCTGGAAATCCAGGAAGAAGACAGAATAAATGCTGAGGAATAATAATGCACCCCGAAAGTTTCTTTCGGGGTGCATATTTTGTTGCTTCGATTTTAAGACACAGGATTATAATTTACAATAATGCTTTGGTCCGTTAAGACAGAAACCTGCGTTACCTTGGTTGCGTAAACATTAACCTCGATAAGAACCGGACAGTTGGAAAGCGGCTTTACAGAGGAAATCCCTTTGTTGTAGTCCATATTGACGATGTTGAGGCATTTCAATCCGGAAAGGGGTTCCAGTGAGGTGATTTGATTATTGGAACCGGAAATTGTTACCAATGCACAATCCTTGGGAAATGCGGGGATTTTGGAGACCTGATTATAAGAGAAATCCAACAGCGTAAGGCTTGTAAGAGAATTCAGCTTATCAATATCCGTGAGGGAGTTTGTGGAAATGTTCAGTTCTGTTAAGGCAGTGCAGTTGGCAAGTGTGTTAACGTCCGTCAGTTTGTTAGAGGATAGGTTCAAATAATTCAGCGCAGCCAGATTTCCCAAATCACCGAGGGTTGTAATGGCGTTTGCGCTGGCATCCAGATAGGAAAGCCGTGTCAAAGAAGAAATAGGCGCTAATGCAGTTATGCTGTTTCCGGAGATGTCCAGCTTGGTCAGGTTGGTCAGAGAGGACAGTGCGGAAAGGTCAGAAACAGCGTTTCCGGATATATCCAGCTCCAGAAGATTTCCCAGAGAACGCAGCACATCAATATTTCGCAGAGCGCTGTTTTCACTGACGTCCAGCCTTTCAAGACCTGCGGCTTTTTGTAGCGGGCTGATACCGGAAAGGCTGCATCTTTGTAGGGTCAGGGTCTTCAGCTTCGGAAGCGCCGCAATAATGCTTAAATCCTCTTGAGAAACATTTGTGTCAGAAATAGTCAAGTCAGTCAGGTTTGCTAAGTTAGATACATTGCTAATCTGGCTGGAAACACCCTTTTCGATGGTTAATTTCTCAAGGAAGCACATATGCTTCAGGTCACTGTAATCTGTAGTGTCAGCGGGAATGGCAAATTCCAGAATGCTCCATAAGTCATTGGAGAATAATTCCTTCTCTGCGCTGACGTTTAAAAGCTGGCGAATGGCAGTCTCCATTGCGCTGTCGGCAAAATCCACCTTCGTAATGACACCGCCCACGGTATAACCGAAAATAGAAAGAGGACTTACCAGACCGTTGTCAGCAACAGCCAGAGCATAAATTGCAGTTTCTCCGTCGCCCAGAGAAATCGGTTCGCCGTAGGGCTCGTCATCAACAGACGGATATGTTCCGTCGGTAGAAGCATATAAGGTGCCTCCGCCAGCCTCGAGAGTAACAGACAGATATTGATTGTAAAAGCCGGGAGTGGGTGTAGCGGTTGGTGCGCTGGGGCGAAGCTTTTCCAACTCCGCTTTGACAGCGGCATTTGTGACGCTGTCAAGCATATTCACAGCATCCAGGAGCTTATCCTGCTCCACATAGGTTTTGCAAAGCGCAATATATAATTCGATACCGCCATCATCGGCAATGGCATTGGAAAGCGTATATTCTGCCTTCGTGTAATTACCGCTGGACTTGTATTGCTCCGCAAGCTCAATAGCCACTGCATCGTTATCGGCTGATTGGGAATAGGCACGATTATAAAACCAGGTTGCTATTTTGTGGCTTCCCTGCGACTCGCTATAGCGAGCAAGATTTAACAGCATATCCCGGGTAAATGCCCGGTCATATACAAACAGGTACCACAACGTGCAAAACAAAATACACAGCGCTAGAAATATTGGGAAAATGATGCGTATTGCTTTCTTCATTATTTGTGACCTTTCGAAATAATTTGTAATATTTATTATAAAGCGGATAAGGTTTTCTGTCAAGCATTGTCGCACGATGGGAATTATATCCAGCAGGAATCGGCAAAATCCTACGGTATGTCCTGATAAAATATGTATTGAGGTGATACATATGAAGAAAACGACCAAGGAAATACTGCTGGCTTTGTTTTTAGGCATTGTCTGTCCGGGATTGCTGTTTTGGACGGTAGATAAAATTAGACCGATACCGGAAAGCAGGGCAGATGATACGACAGCTTTCGTATCTGCGCAGCAGGAGGTAACCGAGATTTCTGTGAAACTTGAAAATGCCGTGGAACAGATGGAACTGGAGGCATATCTGGTCGGAGTGGTGTTGCAGGAAATGCCGGCAAGCTTTGAAGAAGAAGCTTTAAAGGCTCAGGCGGTAGTGGCAAGAACATATACGCTGAAACGACTTGAAGCCGGGGGAAAGCACGAAGAAGCGGATATTTGTACAAATTCTTCCTGTTGTCAGGGATATTGCTCTCCGGAGGATTACTTGACAGAGGAAGGGAAACAGGATGAATTGGATAAGGTGATGAATGCTGTCTTTAATACCGCTGGTCAGGTGCTGATATATGACGGCGAATTGATTGAGGCGACATATTTTTCCTGTTCCGGCGGACAAACTGAAGATGCAAAAGCAGTTTGGGGTTCTGAGATACCCTACTTACAATCTATCGAGAGTCCCGGAGAAGAGAATGCAACCCACTATGTGGACACAGTGAAATTTACGCTGGAGGAATTTACCGAAAGTCTGGACATAACGCCTGTAGGTGAGCCGAAGTTCTGGATTGGGGAAACCACATACACCCAAGGTGGTGGAGTGGATACGATGTATATTTGCGGTGTAGAATATAAAGGAACCACACTCAGGCAAAAGCTTGGGCTGCGTTCCACCGCATTTGCAGTTTCAATCGTTGGTTCCACAGTGACGATTACTACAAAAGGCTACGGACACCGGGTTGGAATGAGTCAATACGGCGCTGAGGCCATGGCGGTGCTGGGAAAGCTGTATACAGAAATCCTTTCCCATTATTATCAAAACACGCAGCTTGTAGCCTATGACGGCAATTGACAAAGGGTGGCTTTTAGGGTACAATATAGCAAATTTCAACTGAGAAAGGGGAATTGCTATGCCAATCCAAATTCCCAATGACTTGCCTGCTGCGGAAACGCTGCAGCAGGAGAATATCTTTGTGATGCCGGAAAATCGGGCAATGACACAGGATATCCGTCCTCTGGAAATCCTGCTTTTGAATCTTATGCCGACAAAGGTTGCGACAGAAACCCAATTTTCCCGTCTTTTGGGCAATACGCCCTTACAGGTCCATCTGGAGCTGATGCACACCACCACCCACGTTGCAAAGAATATTTCCCAGGACCATCTGCTGAACTTCTACAAAAGCTTTGATGAAATCAAGCACCGCAAATTTGACGGAATGGTAATTACCGGAGCGCCTGTGGAGAATATGCCCTTTGAAGAGGTGGATTATTGGCCT
Organism: Oscillospiraceae bacterium; assembly: GCA_017516925.1. Taxonomy (GTDB): domain Bacteria; phylum Bacillota; class Clostridia; order Oscillospirales; family Oscillospiraceae; genus Faecousia. The sequence continues at coordinate 4,948 of JAFXAQ010000030.1, forward strand.
GAGCTATGCCGGATTATGGAGTGGAGCAAGACAAATGTACACAGTACGATGCACATTTGCTGGGGTGCGCAAGCCGGTCTTTATTATCATTACGGCATCCAAAAGCACAAGCTGCCGGAAAAGATGTTTGGTGTTTTTCCCCACACGGCAGATTATAAACGCTCGATTCTTCTGCGTGGCTTTGATGATGAATTCTGGGTACCCCATTCCCGGCACACAACTGTATTGCGCGAGGATATTGAGAAGGTTCCTGAATTGAAAATTCTTGCTTCTTCGGATGTAAGCGGTGTATACGCAGTTACCAATAAGGGAGGTCGCCAGATTTTCATTACCGGCCACTCTGAATATGATTTCGACACGCTGCAAAAGGAATATTTACGGGATAAGAATTTGGGCCTTCCTATTCGTGTACCGGAAAATTACTATCCCAATGATGACGACAGCAAGGAGCCTGTTGTTCGTTGGCGCAGCCATGCAAACTTGTTATTCAGCAATTGGCTGAACTATATTGTCTATCAAACCACACCTTACGATATTATGGAAATCAGTAAGGATGCAACAAAATAAAATGAAAACGCTGCCGAAGCATTCGGCAGCGTTTTTTGTTATTTGCGGACAAATAATACACCCAAGGTTCCGGGTCCACAGTGGCAGGATACGGTACAGCCGGCTTCTGTCCAGTAGACCTTCTCAAAATCAGCGTAGGTATTAACTGCCTCCTTGACTGCCTCCAGACATTCTTCGGTAACCGGGGTACGGGTAACAAACAGCGTGCCCTTATCCAAATCGTCCCGGTCAGCCAGACGGTCCTTAACGTAGGTAGCGAGGCTCTTTGCGTAGTTGCCGCGGTATTTCTTAACAACACCCATCTTTCCGTTCTTGACCTCAATACATGGCTTTAGGTTCAACAGGTTTGCACCCAGTGCAGCGACGGAGGAGCAACGCCCGCCCTTGACCATATATTTCAGTTGGTCCAGAAGGAAGCTTGCTTCAACCTTTTCTGTAAAGGCCTGCAACTCCTGCTGCAAGGTATCTAAACTTGTACAAGTCTGCGCCAGTTCGCAGGCTTTCAATACAACCAGCCCCTGACCGGTTGACAAATTTTGGGAGTCGATAACCCGCACATTGTCGAACTCGTCAGCTGCAAGACAGGCATTTTGATAACAGGAGGAAAAACCGGAGCCAATATTGATATGCACAATGCCGTCATAGTCAGATGCAAACTTTTCAAAAAAGTCACAGTACTCGCCCATGTTGGTGGCAGTTGTAGTACACAGATTTCCGCCGGCAGCTACATGGTTAAAAATTTCCGCAGGGGTAATGGTTACACCGTCCACATAGCCCTCGCCCTCTTTGATGACGGTCAGGGGCACCAGAGTAATATCATATTTTTCCAGAAGGTCTTTTGACAGGTCGCAGGTGCTGTCGGACAGAATTTTGATTTTCATATCTAATCTCCTTAATTCTTAATTTCCTTGCTTTGCCGGTGTGCTTTTCATCATAAAGCAGGTCGGCTCCAAATGGTTGATTCGCAGATAATTTGCGCCCCAATCCCGCATAGCAACGAGTACGGGCATCAGGCTTTGTCCCAGCTCGGTCAGGGAATATTCAACCTTCGGCGGAATAATGGGAAATACCTCACGATGTATCAGCTTGTGGCTTTCCAGCTCCCGTAATTGCTGTGTCAGTATTTTCGGTGTTGCGCCGGAAATCTGCTTGCGAAGCTCTGAAAAACGCAGACTTTTTTCTGACAGATGCCACAGTATTAAGGCTTTGTACTTTCCGCCAATGAGTTCCAGTGTGATTCCAACCGGACAATCCGTCTTATTTATCATAAGCACCTCCACAGTACCCAAAAGGGAAGTATGGCACAAAATAGTGCATACTTGCTTTTTGGATAACGTTTGATAAAATAGTAACATAGAATGCTGCCTGTGTCAATGGAAGGATGTGTTATATTGGTCAAGCTGAAATTTAAAGTCAACGGTATGACCTGTGCGGCTTGTTCTGCCAGAGTGGAAAAAGTCACCTCACAGGTTCCAGGTGTTTCAAAAGTGGAGGTCAATCTGCTGGGTGGCAGTATGACGATAACGGCCGATAAGGAAGATATTGTCGATGCGGTAATAGTAGCTGTTGAAAACGCCGGGTATAGCGCATCTCTGCCGGGGACAGAAGAAAAGAAACCGCAAGGCTCGGTTGCCGGACTTCAGGAAATGAAGAAGAGAATCGTTTTATCTTTTGCGTTTCTGCTTGCTTTAATGTACTTTACAATGGGACATATGGTTGGTCTGCCGTTGCCCTCCTGGTATCACGGTAGCCAGAATGCGGTTGTAGCTGCACTTTTGCAGCTGTTTTTAACCCTGCCGGTGGTATATCTGAACCGGGTGTATTTTTCCAGGGGCTTGAAGGCCCTGTTCCACGGGGCGCCCAATATGGATACGCTCATCGCGGTAGGCTCCGGCGCATCTTTAATTTACGGCATAGCTGCGTTGTTTATGATGGGATACAGCATCGGACGTGGCGACTTTGAAACAGTTACCAGATACCGTGAAAATCTGTATTTTGAATCCGCGGCAATGATTTTGACCCTGATTACATTGGGAAAGTTTCTGGAGACAAGAGCTAAGGGAAAAACGGGAGATGCAATTCGTGCGTTAATGGACCTTAGCCCCAAAACAGCAATAGTTAAAACGGGGAACGCTTGGAGAGAAATCCCGGTTGAGGATGTAAAAGTAGGGGATATTCTTGCTGTTCGAGCAGGTGTAAGCATTCCGGTAGATGGAACAGTCATTTCCGGCAGAGCAACCGTTGACCAAAGCGCTTTGACCGGAGAGAGCATTCCGGTGGAAAAGGAAGTGGGAGATACCGTTGCAACCGCCACAATCAATACCGAAGGCTATCTGGAGATTCGTGCTGACAAAGTCGGGCAGGATACAACATTGTCAAAGATTGTGCATATGGTGGAGGAAGCGGGCGGCTCCAAGGCGCCAATTGCCCGGCTGGCGGATAAAATAGCTGGCATATTTGTACCGTGTGTGATGACGATTTCCGCTATCGTGTTCCTTGTTTGGATACTGGCTGGGAAGGGGCTGGAATTTTCTCTAACTTCTGCAATTGCGGTTTTGGTCATATCCTGTCCCTGTGCGCTTGGTCTTGCAACCCCGGTTGCCATCATGGTCGGTACCGGACGGGGCGCCGGTCTAGGTGTGTTGTTCAAAAACGCAGAGGCACTGGAAAATCTGCATAAGATTGATACAGTGGTTCTTGATAAAACAGGTACCCTAACAACAGGTAAGCCTGAGGTTACGGATGTTCTTCCAAACAATATTCCGGAAGGGGAGCTTTTGAAGCTTGCCGCATCTCTGGAAGTGAAATCAGAACACCCTTTTGCAAAAGCAATTCTTGCGTATTATACCGGGGATTATCTTTCCACCGAGGACTTTGAGACCTTGCCCGGTATGGGCGTTTGTGCTATAATAAACGGTAAGAAATACTTTGGCGGCAATAAACGCCTGATGGAAAGCATTGACGTATCCATACCGGATTACGCAGATTTGTCCGACGAGGGTAAAACTCCGGTGTATTTCGCCACATCAAATACCTATTTGGGTGCAATCGCATCAGCTGACGTATTGAAACCGGATTCTGTGGCGGCTGTATCTGCTATGCAAGCGCTGGGTCTGCAGGTGGTTATGCTCACAGGAGATAATCGTAAGACAGCTGAAGCGATTGCGAAGAAGGCTGGAATTACACGTGTGATTGCAGATGTGTTACCAGCTGATAAGGCGGGGGCTGTAACCCGTTTGCAGGGGGAGGGGCACCGCATATTGATGGTTGGCGACGGTATTAACGATGCGCCGGCCTTAGCCACTGCGGATGTGGGCATGGCCATCGGCGCAGGAACAGACGTTGCTATTGAATCGGCGGATGTGGTACTGATGCAGAATTCGTTGCTTGGTGTCTGCAGGGCTGTGGAATTGAGCAGGGCGACTATCCGTAATATCCGTCAAAATCTGTTCTGGGCATTTTTTTATAACTGCCTGGGGATTCCCATTGCAGCCGGTGCGCTGTATCCTGCATTTGGTATTCAACTGAGTCCGATGCTTGGTGCTGCCGCAATGAGTATGAGTTCTGTTTTTGTTGTGACAAATGCGCTGCGTTTGCGCCTGTTTAAACCCAATAGCACTGTTGAATGTGCAATCGTCTGTGAAAAAATTAAGGAGGAAACGAAAATGGAAACGATTATTAAGGTCAATGGAATGATGTGCCCCCATTGCAAGGCTCGTGTGGAAGGCGTTTGTAAGGCGGTTCCCGGTGTGACCGATGCGGTGGTGGACCTGGAGAAGAAGCAGGTGAGCGTTATCGGCACCGCACCGGTGGATGTCTTGAAAATAGCCATTGCCGAAGCAGGCTATGAGGTGGTCGAATAAGTCCAACTTAATGTACCGATTGCTTGGTAAACTGTTGTCAGAAAGCAAAAGGAGTGACGACAATGTTTACCATCAAAAACGTACAAGGCCACATTCAGGTGTATGATTACAAGGGAACCTTCCTGTTCTCTGCTGACACAGAACGGGAGGCGATGGAGGAGTTGGAAGATTATGAGGAATCTGCGGCTTGATATTTGCTATGACGGCAGCCGCTATAAGGGCTGGCAACGGCTTTCTGGGAATGACAATACCGTTCAGGGAAAGCTGGAGCAAACGCTGTCCAGACTGCTTGGGGAGGAAATTGAGCTATCTGCCAGCGGTCGCACCGATGCCGGTACCCACGCTTTGGGACAGGTTGTCAATTTTCATTGCAGCAGCACGATGTCCTGTGAGGAAATTTTGGAAGGACTTCGCAGGTATTTGCCGGAGGATATCGGCATATATTCCTGTAGAAATGTTTCTCCCAGGTTTCATGCCCGGCTCAATGCCAAACAGAAAACCTACCGCTACCGCCTGTGGAACAGTGTAAATCCCTGTATCTTTGACCGGAAATATGTATATGTGTTTCCTGAAGCGCTGGATTTGGATAAAATGCGGTTCGGTGCAAGCTTGTTTGTAGGCACCCACGATTTCTCTGCTTTTTGCGGCAATAAGAATATGAAGAAGTCCACGGTTCGTGCAATCGAAAGCTTTACAGTGGAACGTCACGGTGATGAAATCGTCTTTATAGTTACCGGAAACGGCTTTTTGCAGCATATGGTGCGAATTATGGTTGGTACTCTGCTGGAAATTGGTGTCGGTAACCGTGAGGCTGAGAGTATTCCGCAGCTTTTTGGCAGCGTCCGGGCAGATAGCGGTTTTCTGGTGCCTGCCTGCGGACTTTGCTTGATGGAGGTACAATATTGAACATTCAGATATTCGGAAAAAGTAAATGCTTTGATACAAAAAAGGCGGAACGGTATTTCAAGGAACGACGGATCAAAGTTCAGTCCATTGATTTGATTCGTTATGGAATGTCGGGCAAGGAGTTTGATTCGGTCCTTCGTGCGGTGGGTGGTATCGATAATCTTATTGATTGGAATAGCAAATCTCAGGAGGTCACAAACCTGAAATACACGGACGATACTGTAGCCAAAGAGGACAAGGCGTTTGACAATCCGGAGATTATGAGAACACCGATTGTCCGAAACGGAAAACAAGCCACTGTTGGCTTTTGCCCGGAAATCTGGGCAACCTGGGAATAATCACGAAAGCAGTTCTTCGAAGAGAAGAACTGCTTTTATGTTTGAGGTGAATCAATGCTTGCTTTTTTGGAAAAAATCAATCACCTTGTATGGGGTGTTCCGGCGCTATTTGGGATTTTGGGAGTTGGAATTTATCTGACTCTGCGCACAGGCTTTGCACAATTTCGTTTCTTTCCACAGGCGCTGCGTGGGTTTTTCAGCTGTTTTTTCAAGAAAGACAAGCAGGGCGATAATTCTCCGTTTCAGGCCTTGTGTACAGCCTTGGCTGCCACAGTTGGAACCGGGAACTTAGCCGGAGTTGCCGGCGCGATTGCTTTGGGCGGACCTGGGGCAATCTTCTGGATGTGGGTTTGCGGTTTCTTGGGGATGGTCACAAAATTTGCTGAGGCAACCCTGGCGGTACGCTATCGCAAGCGAACGTCTGCCGGAGAATTAATTGGTGGTCCAATGGTTATGATTGAACAAGGCTTGGGGAAATCCTGGCGATGGCTTGGGATGCTTTATAGCTTTTTTGCTGTGGTTGCCTCTTTTGGTGTGGGTAACGCTACCCAAATCAACGCTGTCATTGGTGGTGTCAACAGCGTGATTGCTGTATTTGGGGGTAGGTCAAGCCGGTGGGTTGATTTTGCACTGGCAGCTATGTTGGCAGTGCTGATATGTGTAATGCTTTTCGGCGGCGCAAGACGGATCGGCTCTGTTGCGGAGCGTCTTATTCCATTTGCATCTGTTATGTATCTGCTTTTATGCGCAGTGGTTCTCATTGGTCGCTTTCAACTGCTGCCAAGCGCATTTGCTGCAATTTTTGCCGGTGCATTTTCTCCAAAGGCAGTTACAGGCGGTATGATTGGTTCCTTTTTCGTTTCCCTGAGAGTTGGTGCTTCCCGTGGCGTTTTCACCAATGAGGCAGGTATGGGAACGGCATCTATTGCCCACGCAGGAGCGAAGGTTAAGCATCCTGTGGAGCAAGGATTAATGGGGATTATGGAGGTGTTTTTGGACACTATTGTGATATGTACCATGACGGCGTTGGTGATTTTGTGCAGCGGTGTGCAGATACCCTATGGAATAGATACCGGAATTTTGCTGACCAATCAGGCTTTTTCACAGGTGCTGGGAGATTGGGTCAGCATACCCATCGCAGTAGCCCTTTGCTTGTTTGCCGTCGCTACGGTGGTAGGTTGGGGGCTTTATGGGGCTAGAAGCGCTCAATACCTGTTCGGTGAAAATTCCTGGAAAATATTTGCTGTTGCCCAGGGGGTTGTCATTATGGCAAGCTCCTTTGTGGGCACCGGTGCAGTTTGGTTGCTGGCAGAAATTGTCAACGGATTTATGGCAATTCCCAACCTGATTGTCCTGACTGTACTATCCCCTGAATTAACCCGCTTGGTGAGAGAATATTCCTTGACAAGGGATAGGCTAAAATGTTAGAATAATAAAAAATATCGCAGTGAACAGAAAGAGTATTACGCTGTATCCTTCAGAGAGTTGGGGTCATCGGCTGAAAGCCCCAATGGTGTTGGTGTAAGAAAGTGCGTCTGGGAGCGAGTATAAAGCATAAAAGTGATAAATGAGAGTGGAACCGCGAGTTGTATAACCCGCCTCTTGTACTTAGGTGCAAGAGGCGTTTTTTATTAAATAAATTATTCTTTGGAGGAAATCATATATGTATCTTTATAATTCTGCCACCCATAAAAAGGAATTGTTTCAGCCTAATTCTCCCGATGTGGTAAAAATGTACACCTGCGGACCCACAGTGTACCATTTTGCCCACATCGGTAATCTTCGCACCTACATTATGGAGGATGTGCTGGAAAAGGCGTTGCGTTATATGGGCTATAATGTTAAGCGTGTAATGAACATCACCGACGTAGGACATCTGGCTTCCGATGCCGATACCGGCGAGGATAAGATGGTTAAGGGCGCTAAGCGGGAAAACAAGTCCGTGATGGAGATTGCCCAGTACTATACGGACGCATTCTTTGCCGATTGTGAAAAGCTGAACATTAAAAAACCGGAAATTGTGCAGCCTGCTACCGGTTGTATTCCGGAGTTCATCCAGATGGTAGAGGGCCTTGTGGAAAAGGGTAAGGCCTATGTTGCCGGTGGCAATGTGTACTTTGACACCTCCACCTTGGATAAGTACTATGTGTTCAACGACCACGATGAAGAGGATTTGGCAATCGGTGTCCGTGAGGGTGTAGAGGAGGATACAAACAAGCGGAACAAAAATGACTTTGTTCTGTGGTTTACCAAGTCCAAGTTTGAAGATCAGGCGCTGAAGTGGGATTCTCCCTGGGGTGTCGGTTATCCCGGCTGGCATATTGAGTGCTCCGGTATTTCTATGAAGTATTTGGGCGAGGATTTGGATATCCACTGCGGCGGTATCGACAATGCCTTCCCGCACCATACCAATGAAATTGCCCAGTCCGAGAGCTTCATCGGTCATAAGTGGTGTAACTATTGGTTTCATGTCCACCATCTGAATACCGACGACGGCAAAATGTCAAAATCTAAGGGCGAATTTTTGACCGTCAGTCTTTTGGAGCAAAAGGGCTATGACCCGATGGCATATCGCCTTTTCTGCCTGCAGAGCCACTATCGAAGAAATTTGGTGTTTAGTTGGGAGAATCTGGATAATGCCGTGGTTGCTTACGAAAAGCTGATTGCCAAGATTGCTACCCTGCAGGCGGGTGGCGATGTGGATGAGACAGCACTTGCCCAGCTGAAGGAACGCTTTGCCACGGCCCTGAATGGAGACCTGAACACCTCTCTGGCAGTGACTGCGGTGTATGATGTGCTCAAAGCAAAGACTACCGACGCTACCAAGCTGGCAGCCCTAGCTGATTTCGATCAGGTGCTGAGCCTGAATCTCATCGAGGCGGCTCAGAAGCTGCAGGCAAAGCAGAAGGCGCAGGAAGAAGCCAATGCTGACCCGGAAATCGATGCGCTGGTGCTGGCCCGCACGGAGGCGAAAAAGGCGAAGAATTATGCGGAGGCTGACCGTATTCGTGACGAGCTAAAAGCCCGCGGTATTGAAATTATTGACACCCCCCAAGGTGCAAAGTGGAGAAAAGTATGAAGCTTTTAATTATGGATGGTAACAGTGTTATCAACCGCGCTTTCTACGGTGTCCGTCCTTTGACCACAAGAGAAGGTCTTTATACCCACGCAATTTACGGCTTTCTGAACATTCTGGAGAAACTGGAGAAAGAGGAGCAGCCGGATGCGGTATGCGTTGCCTTTGACCTCCACGGACCTACCTTCCGTCACTTGCAGTACGAAGGCTACAAGGCCACCCGCCACGCAATGCCGGAAGAACTTGCCCAGCAGATGCCTGTGATGAAGCAGGTGCTTTCCGCAATGAACATTCCTATTTATGAATGTCAGGGCTGGGAAGCGGACGATGTTATCGGCACAGTGGGCAAAATTTGCAGCAACAACGGCTGGGAGTGTGTGATTGCCACCGGAGACCGGGACAGTTTGCAGCTGATTGATGAGAATGTCCACGTGAAGCTGGTGATTTCCAAGGCTGGACAAACGACTGCGACCTTATATGATGTGCCAAGGTTCCAGGAAGAATATGGGTTTGCGCCGCCTAAAATGGTGGATTTAAAGGCGCTGATGGGTGACAGCTCCGACAACATTCCAGGTGTTGCCGGTGTTGGTCCCAAAACTGCCACAGAGCTGCTTTTGAAATTTGGCTCGTTGGACGGCTTGTATGAGAACTTAGATGACCCCTCTATCCGTCCTAAGCTCCGTGAAAAATTGGAGGCAGGCAAGGAAAACGCCTATCTTTCCTATGATTTGGCGACCATTCGCCCCACTGCGCCCATTGATTTCGCTCCGGAGGATGCAATCATTCAGCCGTATAATAAACCGGAGCTTTACAGCCTCTTTACCAAACTGGAATTTGTACGGCTGATTGACCGATATGGACTGCGGGGTGCAGAAGTGTCGCTGCCAAAAGCAGAAGCAAAGGTAGAAAAGCTGCCCAAAGCAGAGCAAATTCCGGATTACTGCAGCCGTTATGCCCTCTATATTGCACCTGACGGCTCCATAGGTGTTGCCTGGGAAAATGGTGTATGTGCAGTCACACCAATGGAATCGATTTTCCTGGGGCAAATGCTGACAAATGGCGAAGCCATATGCCACGACCTGAAAACCACCTTACACCGATTGGACGAAATGGGTCTTTCCCACCCCAATGCGATTTTTGATACCGCTTTGGCAGCTTATGACCTAAACCCTTCCCAGTCGGATTATCCTGTGTCCAAGCTGGCGACCAATTTTTTGAGAATATCCGTTGAGGACACCGATGCGGCAGCTTGTGCGGAGGCTTTGTGGAATCTGCAAAGCGTGCTGGAAGCGGAGCTTGCCAAGCAGGAAATGACGAGGTTGTATTTTGATATAGAGCTGCCTCTTTGCCGGGTGCTTTACCGAATGGAAAGGGCGGGCATTGCCATCGATAAACAGCAGCTTCAGCAGTTTTCAGCTATGCTTTCTCATCAGATTGCCCAATGCGAAAAGCTGATTTTTTCCTATGCGGAAGCGCCCTTTAATATCAATTCTACCAAACAGCTGGGAGAGCTGTTGTTTGAAAAGCTGGGACTGCCCCCTGTGAAGAAAACCAAAACCGGTTATTCTACCAATGCGGATGTGCTGGAGAAGCTGAAAAATAAGCATCCCATTATCCCTGCCATTATGGACTATCGGATGCTCACAAAACTCAACTCCACCTATGCAGAAGGACTGATGAAGGTCATCTGCGACGATGGACGGATTCGCACCACCTTCCAAAATCTGGTTACAGCCACAGGCAGACTTTCCTCCACCGAACCCAATCTGCAGAATATTCCTGTGCGTACCGATTTAGGGGCAGAGATTCGGAAGATGTTTATCCCCAAGCCGGGTTTTGTGCTGGTGGATGCCGACTACAGCCAAATTGAGCTGCGTGTGCTTGCCCACATTGCAGAGGATGAAACCATGCAAAAAGCCTTCTTAGAGGGCATGGATATCCACACCGTCACTGCCTCCCAGGTGTTTGGCGTTTCTCCGGAGGAAGTAACTGCGCTGCAACGTCGTCACGCCAAAGCGGTGAACTTCGGTATCGTTTACGGTATTTCGGAGTTTTCGCTTTCGGAGGATATCGGTGTCAGCCGATATGCAGCCAAGGGCTACATCGACAGTTACCTTGCCAACTATCACGGTGTACGTGACTATATGAAAAATGTGGTAGCCGATGCCAAGGAAAAGGGCTACACCCAAACCCTCTACGGTCGCCGCCGTTTCATTCCGGAACTGTCCAGCAGCAACCATATGATTCGACAGGGCGCAGAACGTATTGCACTGAATACCCCTATCCAGGGAACTGCTGCCGACCTGATTAAAATGGCAATGGTTCGTGTAGATACGGCGCTTGCGAAAGGCTATCCCGAAGCGAAACTGTTGCTGCAGGTACACGATGAACTGATTGTGGAATGTCCGGAGGAAATTGCCCAGGAGGTTTCCCAGCTTGTCAGCCGGGAAATGGAGCAGGTTGCAACGCTTAACGTGCCCTTGCTGGCAGAGGCTAAGTGGGGAAAAAGCTGGTTCGAGGCAAAATAATGGAAATTGTAAAAATGACAGATGACCATATTGCGCAGGTTGCCCAATTGGAACAGCTGTGTTTCAGTTCGCCCTGGAGCGTAAATGCCATCGCAGGTGAACTGACGAACCCGTTGTCTTGCTGGCTTGTAGCAGTGGACGGAGGTAAGGTCTGCGGCTATGTGGGCTCACAGGCAGTGCTGGGAGAGGCGGATATGATGAATATTGCTGTCGAACCGGCGTGTCGCAGACAGGGCATTGCCCGGCAATTGGTAGAGCAGCTGATTACGGAACTGAAAAACGCAAATAATTATCAGTTGACCCTGGAGGTGCGCGCCTCCAACACACCTGCTATCAGTCTGTATGCGCAAATGGGCTTTCAGCAGGTTGGAATAAGACCCCGGTATTATTCCAAACCTACAGAAGATGCTTTGATTTTGCGAAAGGAGTGGGAAGTATGAATATTTTGGCTGTGGAATCCTCTTGTGATGAAACAGCGGTAGCTGTGGTTTCCAATGGCAGGCGGGTCCTGACAGACTGCATTGCTTCCCAGGTGGACTTGCACCGGATTTATGGCGGTGTTGTTCCGGAAATTGCATCCAGAAAGCATATTGAGGCAATTTATGCACTGGCGGACCAGGCACTGGAAAAAGCAGGTATCACCCGCAATGATATTGATGCAGTGGCAGTTACCTATGCGCCGGGATTGATTGGAGCTGTTCTGGTAGGAGTGAATTTTGCCAAGGCAGCAGCTTTTGCAATGAATAAACCCTTAATTCCGGTCCACCACATGCGTGGTCATATTGCCGCGAATTACCTTGCGTTTCCGGAGCTGGAGCCACCCTTTTTGTGCCTGGTGGTTTCCGGCGGTCATACGATGCTTGTAGACGTTCAGGACTATACCAAAATGGAGATACTGGGCGGTACACTGGATGATGCGGCAGGGGAGTGCTTTGACAAGGTTGGAAGGCTTTTAGGTATGCCGTATCCTGGCGGTGCAGCGTTGGACAAAGCGGCGCAGCTTGGTGATGACACCAAATATCCGTTACCCAGAGCAAAGGCTGGGGAGAATCCCTATGATATGAGCTTTTCCGGTCTGAAAACTGCCACAATCAACCTGATACATCATGCAGAACAGGTTGGGGAGGAGTTGGATGTAAACAGTCTTTGCGCATCCTTCTCTGCCGCTGTTTCTGATACGCTGGTGCCTCGAACAATGCAGGCTCTGCGACAAACCGGTTATGACAAACTGGCGGTTGCTGGCGGCGTTGCAGCCAATTCAAGAATTCGTAAGGATATTTTGTCTGCGGCTGAAAGAACAGGCGCAAAGGTTTATTTGCCGCCGCTTTCTTTGTGTGGAGATAATGCCGCTATGATTGGCGCTCAGGCATACTATGAGTTTCTAAGTGGTAATTTCGCAGATATGTCATTGAATGCTTATGCCACAAAATCCATTCTGGGCGAAATGTTATAAAACAAAGGACCTGCACCAAGCGGTGCAGGTCCTTGCAGTCTGTCGAAAAAGTACTTTTTGACAGACTGACAGAGGTCAAAGAAGCGCCAAAGACAAGCAAACCGGACCCGTCGGCGTACAGATGGTACGTTAGGGTCCGGTTTGTGCAGTAAGTCAAAACAGCTTGCGGTAGCAAGATATTTTAGGAAACGGATTGCCACAACCAGTGTTGCGACACTGGTTTCGCAATGACAACTTAATATCGTCAGATTGCTTTTTCAATATTGTTGTGTTTTGGCGATTTGGGGGTTCTTTGACACTCTGAAAGGACCTGCAACAAGCGGTGCAGGTCCTTGCAGTCTGTCGAAAAAGTACTTTTTGACAGACTGACAGAGGTCAAAGAAGCGCCAAAGACAAGCAAACCGGACCCGTCGGC
>JAFXAQ010000031.1 GCA_017516925.1 Oscillospiraceae bacterium
GAGGGCGGTAATCTGCATGTGATTAAGAACACTGTTGTTAGTTTCCATGTTGAACTGGACAGCGTTGAGGGTGTTACTTTCCAGTGGCAGAGAGAAAAGATTGCTGGCAGATGGTTTAACGTAAAGAATAACGGCTACGACTCTGATACAGTTTCTTTTACTGCATCTCCTTATGGTAACTATCCCTATCGTTGTGAAATCACCGATGCCAACGGCACCAAGATTTATTCTGGCATCTATACGCTCACCTTCTATGAGCCTCCCGTTAACCCCAGAATTGTCAAGAACCCCGTGGATGCTTATGTGCTTGCGGGCGGAACTACTACCTTCACCGTGCAGGCTGAGGGAAGCAGCTTTATAGATGACGGATCAGAAGATACCGGTGTGACTTATCAGTGGTGGAGAAAGAAGGGAGATACATCCTGGATTGCAATCACTGATGCAACGACCGGCACTACTGGAGGGAGGACGGCTACCCTCGGCGTCAAGGTTTATAGCAATATGGGCGAATACCAGTATATGTGCGAGGTCAAGGACGGCTACGGCAATACCTTGAAGACGAAGGTAGTCAAGGCTAACATCATTACTGCAGTTAAGATCACCGCACAGCCCACAGCCATTTTGGCAGAAGATGGCGCTACTGCTACCTTCTCTTTCACCGCAACCGGTGATGTGAAGACTTATCGGTGGGAGCGCTTGAAGAGCACCGGATGGACCCCAATCGGTTACGACGGCTATAATACAGATACCTTGACAACTACGGTCAAGAGCACTTACCGTTGCAAAATTACCGACCTTGCCGGTAATGTTACCTACACCAGCCAGGTTACCTTTACGAAGTGACAAAATCCTAAAAACCAAAAAAGCAGGTACGGATTGAACCGTACCTGCTTTTTTGGTTATTCTTATTTTCCGTTGCCGGCGGTGTTACTGCCGTCGCCGGTGAGGCCCAAACGGGCTGCGGCATCCTCACGCATTTTGTACTTGAGAATTTTGCCGGCGGCATTCATAGGGAAGCTGTCCACAAATTCGATGTACTTGGGAACTTTATGCCGCGCCATACTAGCTTTAATATAGGCGGTCATTTCCTCTACGGTGACAGAACCGGGCTCCTTGAGAATGATACAAGCCATAATTTCTTCGCCGTATTTTTTGTCCGGCACACCGATGACCTGCACATCCTTTACAGCCGTGTGGGTGTAGATGAATTCCTCAATCTCCTTGGGGTAGATGTTCTCACCGCCACGGATAATCATATCCTTCAATCTGCCGGTGATCCGCACATTGCCTGCTTCGTCCATACAAGCCAAGTCTCCGGAGTGGAGCCAGCCAGCTGCATCAATGGTATCGGCAGTGCCCTTGGGCATCTTGTAGTAGCCCTTCATCGTATTGTAGCCCTTGGCGCAGAATTCGCCGTTGACGCCGGGACCAACCTCCAAGCCGGTTTCCGGGTCTACAATCTTGCACTGCACGTGGGGGAAAGCGTAGCCCACAGTGTCGGTACGAACCTCCAGAGAATCTGTCCAGGCGCTCATGGTGTTGCCCGGGGCGCATTCCGTCTGTCCGTAAACAGACACAATGCCGTACATATTCATTTCGTCAGGGCGGGCAGCCCGGCGCATCAGTTCAGGCGGACAGCCGGCGCCTGCCATAATACCGGTACGCATATGGGAAAAATCGGTCTTACGGTAATTGGGGTGATTAAACATGGCGATAAACATAGTGGGAACGCCGTTAAACACCGTAATTTTCTCCTGGTTGATACAAGCCAGAGAGGAGGTTGCGGAGAAATAGGGCATCGGGCACATGGTAGTACCGTGGGTCATAGAGGAGGTCATAGACAGGGTCATACCGAAGCAGTGGAACATAGGCACCTGAATCATCATCCGGTCAGCGGTGGAAAGTCCCATTCGGTCGCCGATACATTTGCCGTTGTTGACTACGTTATAATGGGTCAGCATAACGCCCTTGGGGAAACCGGTGGTACCGGAGGTGTACTGCATATTGCACACGTCGTCGGGACGGACGGCAGCAGCCATTTGCGCCACCTGCTCCCGGCTGACCATGGTATACCGCGCCAAAGCCTCGTCGAAGGTTAGACAGCCGGGCTGCTTGAAGCCTACGGTAATTACGTTGCGCAGGAAGGGCAGTCGCTTGCAGTGCAGGGGCTGACCGGGTTTGGTCTTGGCGATTTCCGGGCAAAGCTCGTTGATAATCTGGGCATAATTGGAGTCCAGACAGCTGTCAATCATCACCAGCGTGTGGGTATCGGATTGGCGGAGCAGATATTCCGCTTCGTGAATTTTATAGGCGGTATTCACCGTGACCAGCACGGCGCCAAGCTTGGTAGTTGCCCAGAAGGTGATGTACCAGGCGGGCACGTTGGTTGCCCAGATTGCTACCTTGGAGCCTGCCTTCACACCCATGGACACCAGGGCCCTGGCAAAACGGTCCACCTCTTCCCGGAACTGGGCATAAGTCCGGGTGTAATCCAACGTGGTGTACTTAAAGCAATACTGGTCCGGGAATTCCTCTGCCACCCGATCCAGCACCTGGGGGAAGGTAAGGTTGATCAGCTCATCTTTTTTCCAGATGTACTGACCGGTGCCGTCGTGATTGGGGTAAAGATGCTTTTTCATACCCCGGGTGGTATGGAACCGTGCCATATAGTTGACAAAATAGGGGAAAATAATCTCCGGGTCCTGCAGCTCCTCCAGCCATTCCGGCTTCCATTCCAAAGAGATGAAGCCGTCATAATTCACAGAGGAAAGTGCGCCCATTACCTCGTCAATGGGCATCGTGCCTTCTCCAATGAGTTGATAATTACCGGCATTGTCAGAATCCCGCAGGTGAACGTGGCACACATAAGCGCCCAGATGTTTGATGGTGGTATCGCCGCTTTCGCCAAAATCCCGGTAGGGGTGGTGTACATCCCACAAAGCGCCTAAGTTATCACTGGCAAACTGGTCCAGCATGGCGCGCAGTCTTGCAGTGTCGGCATAGATGCCGCTGGTCTTCATCAGCAGGGTCACACCGGCTTTTTCCGCCATAGGAACCAATTGCTCCAAAGCGGTACGGACGCTTTCTTCATTATCTGTAAGGGCACAGGCAACCACATACTTGACCTGGGCGTTTTTTGCCACCTCAATGAGCGCTGTCAAGGTATCTGCAGCGCCGGAATCGGCGGAAATATCGCAAGAGGTATCAAAGCAGGGGATGGCCAGCTTTTTTTCCCGCAGGTCCCGTACCGTGGCGGCAATTTGGTAGGGGTGGAAAGGCCCGCCCTTTGCCAGCAACTCGTCGAATTTGGGAAGATTATATACTTCCACACCGGAAAAACCCATTTCCAATGCGGTTTGGGTCATTTCTTCCCAGGTTAATTGGGGCCAGCCCCGGGTAGAAAACGAGAGCTTCATACTTCCTCCTCCTCGTATACAATCTTATTCAGCGCGCTCAGGTATGCGTGGATACCGGCAGCGACGATGTCGGTGGAAATTCCCTTTCCGGAATAGACCTTGCCACCGCTGCGCAGCTTCACAACCGTCTGTCCCATTGCTTCGCGACCCTCGGTAACTGCCTGCAGCTGGAAATCATCCAGCTCATAGTGGCGGCCGGTGATGCTTTCGATGGCAACGAAGGCGGCGTCAATAGGACCGTCACCAATAGATACACCCTCCATGGGCTGGTCATTCTTCATAAGCTTAATGTGGGCGGTGGAAGAAATGGTGTTGCCGGAGGTGATCACAAAGGTATCCAGCTTATAAGTAGGGGGAACCTGCAAGGCAGCGGAGGCAATAATGGCATCCAGCTCCTTGGTGCTGACCTGCTCTTTCTTGGCGGCGATGCGTTTGAAGGCTTCATAGACCTTGATGCTGTCATCCTCGGACAGGTCATAGCCAAGCTGCTGGGCAACCTTTGTCAGGGCAGCCACATCATCATGGGCGGTCAGGTAAATGCCGGTGTCTGCCTGCGCAGCGCTCATAGCGTTCTTGGTCTTCACGGTCTGACAGATTTGGGATACCCGGTCCATAATTCGGCTCAGCTGGGTAATCTGTACACAGCTGCTTGCCCCAAAGGTATCGCCTCTTGCGGATAGCAGCTTTGCCAGATTAGCAAGACTGGCGGTATCGATGGGATAGACGGCGGCTTTCAACTCTGTGACACCTTCTGCCACAGCAGCAATGGCGCAGGCATCTGCCATAGACAGTGCATTGCAGCAGGAAACGCCTACATTTGCGGTTTTTATTTCCGGAACTGCTGCATAAAGCTCCTGGATAAACTGGGCAAATTCAGCAGGTAGCATAGAACCGGCGGTGTCACAAAGGGTAACGGTGGTTGCGCCGGCAGCAATCGCAGCCTGGATGGTAGATGCAAGAAAAGCGGGGTCTGCCCGGATGGCATCGTCGGCTAAAAATTCCACATCGGCACACAGCGCCTTGCTGGCGGCGATGGTGTCTGCAATGGCAGAGCGCATAGCATCCGGTTTCTTGTGATACAGATATTCCATCTGCACGGCGCTGACGGCGCCGCAAACCTGTAGCCGGGGCGCCTTGGCTTGCTGCAGGGCAGCCCAAACCTGTCCGGGACCCTCGGCGGTCAAGGAGACGGGAACGGCAACAATGCTGTCTGTTACCGCAGCGGCAATGGACTTAATCCGCAGACTGTCGATACGGGGATTATCAATCCCCTCCAACTCAATTACGGAAACGCCCAGTTTGTCCAGCAGCTTTGCCAGCTCGATTTTCTCCTTAAAGGACAGGCTAAAGCCGTCGGCAACCTGCTTCATAGTCATATCAGACAATTTAATTGTGTTCATAGCTTGCAACTCCTTATTGTAAATGAAAAGCCCCTGAGGTCCAAGGACCTCAGGGACGAACTGAAAAATTCGCGGTACCACCCTGTTTATTTCCCAAAGGGAAATCACTCTCGGACTTCCAACAAAGTCCCAGCCGATAACGGGGCGACCGGATTCCATTACTAATCCTTGCGGAGGTTTACAGAACCGACTCGGGAAGCAGACTGCCATCCATAGAAGCTCCGGTTCGCACCAACCACCGGCTCTCTGTAGCTCCCCGGGGGGATAACAGGATTTCCGTCAAAGTCATTAAAAATATTACTGCCATTTAAGCACAAAAGGCAGGATTTGTCAATGAAAATTTTTAATTTCCTAAAAAAATCTGTCCATAACAGAAAAAAATTCGTTTTTCGTGGAAAAACACTTGACATTTTTGCCCTGCCGTGTTAAATTCATTCCAATATGATAAAAGGCAAAGACGAAGTCGGCAGAATCAGGGCATTTTTCAGAGAGTTGGCGTTTGGTGCGAGCCAATAAATTTCCGGTTCAATTGCTTATCCCTTCCGAGCTGAAGCGCTGAAAGGCAGCACCCAGTAAGCGCGTCCGTATTCCTGCGTTAAAGGATAGGATTTATTGGAATCCGAAGTGGCGATTTTGGTCGCAATTTGAGTGGTACCGCGGGTATGTTTTGCTCGTCTCAAGAAGTTTCTTGAGACGTTTTTTTATTTTAGGCTGAGAGGACTCGAACCGAAATAGCCTCTCAGTAGTCCTTTTTTCTGCTTTTTGCATTATCTTCCTTGCCTTGCGTCAGCAAGGCAGCGTCATCTGCACCAAAAATCAACAAAAAATTACTGACTGAGAGGTGCCTGGCAGTTTTCAGCCGCCTGCATTTTCCAAGACAAAGAAAAACACGCAGATAATACTTCCTGTATTAGCAAGGGATTTTCTGCTGTATTGAGGAATGCAGCCGCCTGAAAACCTGTTTGGGTTCGAGTTCTCTCAGCCTATGAAAGGAGATCCTACCATGGCCAACACCAATACCGCAACACAACTTATGGACATCGCAACCCGAATCAGAGGTATGCGGGAGATTTTGGGCTACAGTATGAAGAAAATGGCTGAGCTGACGGAGGTGGGTGAAGAAATTTACCACCAGTATGAAACGGGAACCGTTGATCTGCCCTTTACCTTCCTGCATAAGTGCGCAAAAATTTTTGGCGTGGAAATCACCGTTTTGTTGGAAGGTCACAGCGCAAAGCTCAGCGGCTATACCGTGACCCGCCGTGGAAAGGGTCTGGTAACCGCCAGCGAGGACGGTATCACCATTCAGGATATGGCGCCGATGTTCCGCAAGAAGCTGGCAACCCCTTATTGGGTTACCTATAAATACTCCGAAGAGCTTCAGAGCAAGCCCATTCATACCACCACCCACACCGGTCAGGAATTTGACCTGGTGATTAAGGGCGCTATGCGTATCAAGGTGGGCGACCACGAAGAGGTTTTGCGGGAGGGCGACAGCATTTTCTATAAGTCCTCCACCCCGCACGGTATGATTGCCATCGACGGCCAGGACTGTGTGTTCCTTTCTATGATTATGGCATCCGATACCACGGACCAGCCCCTGTTCATTGGACAAAGCCGCAAGGGTAAGCCTGACCAGCCCCTGCTGTGCAATAAGTTTGTCAATGCCCATGAGGATGAAAACGGCATATTCCAGGGTATGACCTTCTCCGATGAGGAGACCTACAACTTTGCCTTTGACACGGTGGATGCCATCGCAAGAAGAGAACCGGAAAAGCTGGCTATGGTTCACGTTGCAAATGATATGACCGAGCGCCGGTTTACCTTCAAGGATTTTAAAGACGCATCTTCTCAAAGCGCCAACTACTTCAAATCCCTGGGTATCAAGCGGGGCGACCGGGTGATGCTGGTGCTGAAGCGTCATTACCAGTTCTGGTTTGCGATTTTGGGTCTGCACAAATTGGGCGCCATCGCAATTCCTGCTACCAACCAGCTGATGGAGCACGATTTTGTATACCGATTCCAGGCAGCGGATGTCAGCGCTGTTGTGTGCACTGCTGACGGTAATACCGCTGAGCAGATTGAGCTGGCAGAAAAATCTGCCAACATCAGCCTGACCAAGGTTTTGGTAGGCGGCAGCCGGGAGGGCTGGCACGATTATAATGAGGAATATAAGTTGTTCAGCCGCCGCTATGAGCGCACAGAGGATGCCCCCTGCGGCTCAGACCCGATGCTGATGCTTTTCACCTCCGGTACCACCGGCTATCCCAAGATGGCAACCCATTCCTATAAGTATGCCCTTGGGCACTACGTAACTGCAAAGTACTGGCATCTGTGTGAGCGTGACGGTCTGCACTTTACCATTTCTGAGACCGGTTGGGGTAAGGCCCTGTGGGGCAAGCTCTACGGTCAGTGGCTGTGCGAGGGCGCTGTGTTTACCTATGACTTTGACCGCTTTGACGCAGAGAAAATTCTGCCGATGTTCAAGCAATATGATATCACTACCTTCTGCGCACCGCCCACGATGTACCGTATGCTCATCAAGCAGGACTTGAACAAATATGACCTTTCTTCCATTCACCATGCAACCACCGCCGGTGAAGCATTAAACCCGGAGGTGTTCTACCAGTTCGAAAAGGCGACAGGTCTTCGCATCCACGAGGGCTTTGGTCAGACGGAGATGACCTTGGGTATCGCAAACCTCTATGGCGCGAATATCAAGCCCGGCGCCATGGGTAAGCCGGTTCCCGGCTACGGCATTGACATCGTGGACCAGGACGGCAACCCGGTAGCGGATGGTGTCAACGGTGAAATTGTCATTCGCACCGATCCCAAGCCCACCTGCGGTGTGTTCCTGGGCTACTATCGCAATCAGGAGGCTACCGACAGCGTATGGCACGACGGTATGTATCATACCGGTGACGTTGCCTGGCGTGACGAGGATGGCTACTATTGGTATGTGGGCAGAGCTGACGATGTGATCAAATCCTCCGGCTACCGTATCGGACCCTTTGAAATTGAAAGCACCATTATGGAGCTTCCCTATGTTCTGGAGTGCGGTGTTTGCGCTGCGCCGGACGAGGTTCGGGGTCAGGTAGTAAAGGCCTGTATCGTGCTGGTTCCCGGCAAGGAGGGTACAGAGGAACTGAAAAAAGAAATTCAGAACTACGTCAAAACCCACACCGCACCTTATAAGTACCCCAGAATTGTGGAGTTCCGCACAGAGCTTCCCAAGACAATTTCCGGAAAGATTATGCGAAACAAGCTGTAAAAAGTGCGACAAATATTGACAATGCTCTGCTATATTTAGTATAATTAACTAATTATAGCATTTGAGGTGTGACCCTATGACCGACATTAACAGCAAAATTAAAGAAACTGCGCGGCGTATCCGGGAGCTTCGCCAGATTTGCGGTCTTTCCGTAGAGGAAATGGCAAAGCGTACCGACCTGAGCGTGGAGGAGTACGTTCAGTGTGAAGAGGGAAACCGCAATATGAGCATTGCCTTCCTGTACCGCTGCGTGTTGATCTTCGGCGTGGATATGGGCGACCTGCTGGAAGGTCGCAGCCCCAAGCTACGTTCTTATGCCCTGACCCGGAAAGGGGAAGGTCAGCGGATTGAAGAAGCCCACAATATGCTGGGCTTTAACCTGGCGGCAGACTTCCGTAACCGTATTGCGCTGCCGCTGTACATGGAAGTGAAGTACCAGCCGGATGCCCAGATTGAACTGATTACCCATGAGGGTCAGGAATGTGACATTGTAATCCGTGGTCACCTGAAAATTCAGGTAGGCGACCATACGGAAATCCTGCACCCCGGCGATACCATTTACTATGACTCCTCCAAGCCCCACGGTATGATTGCCGCGGAGGGTGAGGACTGCGCCTTCTATGCCATTGTGCTGAGTAACTCTGCCGCCCGTGAGGGTGAGCAGGCAGCGGCTGTTGCGACGCAGGCAGCCACTTTGCAGCTTGCTGATACCCAGCCCCGGGTCTACCATAACTTTATTATTCCCACCGTGACTGACGGCAAGCTGACGGCGATTGACTTCAAGAATGAAGAAAAGTTTAACTTCGCCTTTGATGTGGTGGATACGTTGGGTCAGCAGAAGCCGGACAAGCTGGCAATGCTTCACATTGCCGAGGATATGACCGAGCGCCGATTCACCTTCAAGGATATGATGAAGGAGTCTGCCCGGTGCGCCAACTACTTCAAGTCCCTGGGCATCCAGCGCGGTGACCGGGTGATGCTGGTGCTGAAGCGCCACTATCAGTATTGGTTTGCGGTTCTGGGCTTGCATAAGCTGGGCGCTGTGGCGATTCCTGCCACCAATCAGCTGCTGGAAAAGGACTTCACCTACCGCTTCCAGGCAGGCAACGTCAAAGCCATTCTCTGCACCGCCGATGGCGAGGTGGCAGAGGCAGTGGATGCAGCCGCTGAAAAGTGTCCTATGCTGGAGCATAAGCTTCTGGTGGGTGGCAGCCGGGAAGGCTGGCACGACTTTGACGAAGAATACACCATGTATTCCTCCCATTTTGCCCGGGCAGAGGATGCCCCCTGTGGCGCAGACCCCATGCTGATGTTCTTCACCTCCGGCACCTCCGGCTATCCCAAGCTGGCAGCCCACAACTACAAGTACCCGCTGGGTCACTTTATTACCGCAAAATACTGGCACCGGGTCAATCCGGACGGTCTGCACCTGACCATTTCCGATACCGGCTGGGCAAAGTCCTCCTGGGGCAAGCTGTACGGACAGTGGCTGTGCGAGGCAGCGGTGTTTGTCTATGACTTTGACCGGTTTGACGGCGCAAAGATTTTGCCCATGTTTGCCAAATACAACATTACCACCTTCTGCGCGCCCCCCACTATGTACCGGATGCTTATCAAGCAGGACCTTTCCGGCTATGACTTAAGCTCCATCCAGCACGCATCCACCGCAGGCGAGGCGCTGAACCCGGAGGTGTTCCGTCAGTTTGAGCTGTCCACCGGTCTTAAGATTATGGAAGGCTTCGGTCAGTCCGAAAGCACCCTGATGATTGGCAACCTGGCAGGTGACAGCCATAAGTTCGGCGCCATGGGTAAGCCCGTGCCGCTGTACGATGTACATCTGCTGGATGTGGACGGCAATGAAGTGGATGCCGGTGAATCCGGTGAGGTCTGTGTCAATATCAAAAACGGCTTACCCTGCGGCCTGAGCTATTGCTACGAGGGCAATCCGGAGGTTACCGCAGAGACCTGGCGTGACGGCTATTACCACACCGGCGACCTTGCCTGGAAGGACGAGGACGGCTTCTTCTGGTATGTGGGACGTGCCGACGATGTAATTAAGTCCTCCGGCTACCGGATTGGACCCTTTGAAATTGAGAACGTGATTATGGAGCTGCCCTATGTTCTGGAATGCGGTGTTTCCGCTGCTCCGGACGAGGTCAGAGGACAGGTGGTCAAGGCAAGCATTGTGCTGGTCAAGGGCACAGAGGGAACGGATGCCCTGAAGAAAGAAATTCAGGAATACGTCAAGAGCCGTACCGCACCTTACAAGTACCCCCGTATTGTGGAGTTTAAGGAAAGCCTGCCCAAGACTGTCAGCGGCAAAATCATCCGCAAGAAGTTATAATGATGGAACATAAAAGACTGACTTTATTTGCCGGGCATTACGGCAGCGGCAAAACCAATATTGCCGTGAATTATGCCCTGTATCTGGCGAGGGAAGGGAAGAAGGTCTGTATCGCAGACCTGGACATCGTTAACCCCTATTTCCGCACCAAGGATAGTGCCAAGGTGCTGGAACAGGCAGGAATTGACCTGATTTCCCCGCAGTATGCCAACAGCAATGTAGACCTGCCGGCATTGCCGGCGGAAAGCTACCGGCTTGTCCGGGATAAAAGTGTCTGCGGCATTATGGATATCGGCGGTGACGACCGGGGCGCATATGCGCTGGGACGGTTTGTGCCGGATATTCTGGCAGAAAACGATTACCGGATGGTTTTTGTTGCCAATTGCTGTAGACCTCTGACCCGCACGCCGGAGGATGCGCTGGAAATTATGAGAGAAATTGAAGGCGCCTGCGGCCTGAAATTCACCTGTATCGTCAACAATTCCAATCTGGCAGAAGAAACCGATGCAGAAGTGATTATCGGCTCAATGGATTATATCAACAAACTCTGCAAACTCAGCGGCTTGCCTCTTTGGCTTCATACTGCTGAACGCTCTGTTGCCGAGACCTTGCCGGAATTGAATGCTCCGGTGCTGGCAATGGACTTGCAGGAAAAATACTTCGCATTACCAGAAGGAGGAAGTAAACTATGCCAAAGGTAACATTCAAAACCGATCTTTGCAAAGGCTGCGGTCTGTGTGTCCATGCTTGCCCCAAGGGCTGCCTGACCATCGCCCAGGACAAGATCAACCAAAAAGGCTATTCACCTGCGCAGATGCTTCACGAGGATAAGTGCATCGGCTGCGCGTTCTGCGCAACCATGTGTCCCGACTGCATCATTACCGTAGAGAAGTAAGGAGGGATCATTATGGCAGAACGAGTACTTATGAAGGGCAATGAGGCGATTGCAGAAGCAGCAATTCGTGCCGGTTGCCGTCACTATTTTGGATATCCTATTACCCCCCAGACAGAAATCGCTGCCTATATGGCAAAGAAAATGCCTAAAATCGGCGGTGTATTCCTGCAGGCGGAAAGTGAAGTTGCTTCTATCAATATGGTTTACGGCGCAGCCGCAGCCGGTATGCGTGTTATGACCTCCTCCTCCAGCCCCGGAATTTCCCTGAAGGCGGAGGGCTTGAGCTACATTGCAGGCTCCGATGTGCCTGCGCTGGTGGTGAATGTCCAGCGTGGCGGTCCCGGTCTGGGCGGCATTCAGCCCTCTCAAAGTGACTATTTCCAGGCCACCAAGGGCGGCGGTCACGGTGACTACCGGATGATCGTGCTGGCGCCTGCCTCTGTGCAGGAAATGGCAAGCCTGACCATCAAGGGCTTTAATCTGGCGGATAAGTATCTGATGACCTCTATGATTTTGGCAGACGGTACCATCGGACAGATGATGGAGCCCATCAGCTTTGAGGATGCGGAAATTGAGACCTACGAAAAGCCCTGGGCGCTTACCGGCACCAACTGCGAAAGAAAGCACAATATTGTAAACTCTCTGTATCTGCAGCCGGATGAGCTGGAAAAGAAGAATTTTGAGCGTTACGAGCGCTATAAAATTGTGGAAGAAAACGAGCAGATGTGGGAGGAATATATGATGGAGGACGCAGAAATCTGCGTGGTTGCCTTCGGTATTGCTTCCCGTGTTGCCAAGAATGCTGTGGTTGCTGCCCGGAAAGAGGGCATCAAGGCAGGTTTGATCCGTCCCATTACCCTGTGGCCCTTCCCCAAGAAGGCAATGGAAGCAGCGGCAGATAAGGTAAAGCACTTTATCAGCGTTGAGCTGAGTATGGGTCAGATGATTGAAGATGTGCGGCTGTACTCCGGGTGCAAGAAGCCTGTTACCCTGTGCAACCGCTGTGGCGGTATGATTCCCAGCCCGGACCAGGTGCTGGAGTCCATCCGTCAGGCGCAGAAAGGAGCGTGCTGATTATGAAGACAGTATTTCAAAAGCCCAAGTCTTTAACGGACGCCCCCTTGCACTACTGCCCCGGCTGTCCCCACGGCATTATCCACCGTCTGGTGGCAGAAGCTCTGGACGAGCTGGGCATTGAGGGCAAGGCAATCGGTGTTGCCCCTGTTGGTTGCGCGGTTATGGCATACGACTACTTTGCCTGCGATATGATTGAGGCTGCCCACGGCAGAGCTCCTGCGGTGGCAACCGGCATTAAGCGCTGCCGCCCGGAAAATATCGTCTTTACCTATCAGGGCGACGGCGACCTGGCCTCCATCGGTATGGCGGAAACCGTCCACAGCGCTGCCAGAAACGAAAACATCACGGTGATTTTCGTGAACAATGCCATTTACGGTATGACCGGCGGTCAGATGGCACCTACCAGCCTGCCCGGTCAGGTAACCCAGACCTCTCCCTACGGTCGTGACGTGAAGCACTGCGGCTGGCCCATCCGTGTCAGCGAAATGCTGGCAACTTTGGAAGGTCCTGAGTATATTGCCCGTGTAGCCGTGAACAACGTCAAGAACGTCAATGCCGCTAAAAAGGCGATTAAGAAGGCTTTCCAGAACCAGATTGACGGCAAGGGCTTCTCCCTGGTGGAAGTGGTCTCTGCTTGTCCCACCAACTGGGGTATGACGCCCCAGCAGGCGCTGGAGTGGGTGGAAAGCGATATGCTGCCTTACTATCCCATTGGTGTCTACAAGGACAGAACGGAGGGCGCAAAATGAAAACAACACAAATTCTGATTGCCGGCTTCGGCGGACAAGGTGTTTTGTTTGCCGGTAAATTCCTCGCCTATAAGGGACTGACGGAAGAACAGCAGGTTTCCTGGCTGCCCTCTTATGGTCCGGAGATGCGTGGCGGCACTGCTAATTGCAGCGTGGTCATTTCTGACACCCCTGTTGGCTCTCCCATTATTACCAACCCCGATGTGCTGGTGGCAATGAACCTGCCCTCTCTTTTGAAGTTTGTGGATGCTGTGGTTCCCGGTGGTCAGATTTTCATTGACTCCACTCTCATTGACGCAAAGGTGGAGCGCACCGATGTAAAGGTCCACTACATTCCTGCTACCCAGATTGCCAAGGATGCGGGCTTTGCAACCCTTTCCAATATGGTGCTGATGGGTAAGGTGATGAAGGAATGCGACGCAGTTTCCTATGCAGGCTGCAAAGAAACGCTGGAAGCATTTATTCCCGCAAAGAAAGCCAATTTGATTGATGTGAACTGCCAGGCATTGCAGGCAGGCTATGATTACTAAGGAGATGATTTGATGCTGGACATCAAGATTACCAAAACCACTGAGCCCAAGCAGAAGCCCGCTGCCGGACAGAAGCTTGGCTTTGGCAAGATTTTCACAGACCATATGTTTGTGATGAACTACACAGAGGGCAAGGGCTGGCACGACCCCCGGATTGAGCCCTTCCATAACATCAGCCTTTCTCCTGCTGCGATGGTTTACCATTACGGTCAGGAAATGTTCGAGGGTCTGAAGGCATACAAGGGCGAGGACGGCAAGGTGTTCCTGTTCCGTCCCGATATGAACGCAAAGCGTACCAACAATACCAATGACCGTCTGGTAATCCCCCAGCTGCCTGTTGAGGACTTTGTGCAGGCTGTCAGCACTGTGGTGGATGTGGACCGTGACTGGATTCCCACTGAGCCCGGTACTTCTCTGTACATCCGTCCCTTTATCATCGCCACCGATGAATTTTTGGGCGTGGCGCCCTCCAAGACCTATTTGTTTATGGTTATTCTCTCTCCCAGCGGCGCTTACTATGAAAGCGGTCTGGCGCCTGTGGGTATCTGGATTGAGGACGAGTATGTCCGGGCAGTCCGTGGCGGTATCGGCTTTGCCAAAACCGGCGGCAACTATGCTGCCAGCCTGATTGCCCAGCAGAAGGCCCACGATGCCGGCTTCTCTCAGGTGCTGTGGCTGGACGGTGTGGAGCGTAAATATATTGAAGAAGTGGGCGCAATGAACATTTTCTTCAAAATCGCAGGCAAGGTGGTAACCCCTGCCCTCAGCGGTTCTATTCTGCCCGGTATTACCCGGGATTCCACCATCCAGCTTTGCAAGGCTTGGGGATATGAAGTGGAGGAGCGCAAGATTTCTGCCGACGAGCTGCTGCAGGCACAGAAGGAGGGCACTTTGGAAGAGGTGTTCGGCACCGGCACAGCGGCTGTTATCTCTCCGGTTGGCAAGCTCCGCTTTAAGGATGAAGTGATGACCATCGGCGATGGCACCACCGGTCCTTTGAGTATGAAGCTGTACGACACTATCACCGGCATCCAGACCGGCAAGCTGCCCGATACAATGGGCTGGCGCCTGGAAGTGGGTAAATAAACTGAAAACAAAAAATCACCACATTTGCTAAGCAAATGTGGTGATTTTCGTTGCAGTATTTAAATTTTTTGAACTTCTCCGTTAAAGATAACAGTCTTGACATTCATCTTGATATCCACCAAAACCAGGTCAGCACGAAGTCCTTCCCGGATTTCGCCGCGGTCAGTCAGTCCCACGACCTTAGCGGGGTTGTAGGAAGCCACCTTGAAGGCGTCTACGATGGAAGCGCCGGTGTGCTTCATATAGTTCCTGCAGGCGACGTTCAAGGTCAGCTTAGAACCGGAAATATCAATACCGCCGTTTTCCATATAGGTGAAATTGATATCCGTAATATGCTCAAAGCCGGCAGGGTTAAGCACTCTGGAATCGGTTTGGTCAGAAATCAGGATAATCTTATCGTCGCCCTTGATTTTGCGAATCAATCTCTGCATATAGGGGTCCACGTGGATACCTGCGCTGTCAGAGATCAGCTCTGCGTAAATGGCGTTGTTGTAGTTGACGGTTTCATCCACGCACACACCCCGGCATTCCGGATACTTGGGTAGGTCACCGGTGGCGTTGGTGTGGTGGGTTCCGATGCAAAGACCGTAGGGGATAAGCTTTTCAATCTGGGCGGGGGAGGCCTGAGAGTGACCCACAGTGAATACTACCTCCGGGTTTGCCTTCTTGGCAGCTTTCACAAATTCCTCGATACCCTCACGCTCCGGACCCAAGGTCCATACACGGATGATGTCTGCGCCGGCCTCCAACAGGGGCTCATAGTCCTCCGGAAGCACACCCCCGGTCCAGGGGTTTAAGTGGCTTTCGGAACCAAAATTAGGGTTGATGTAGGGACCCTCCATATAAATACCGGCAATATTCTTGCCCTCCGGAGTTGCCATAGCTTTGCGGATTTTTGCAATATTGGTGACAAACTCCGGAACGGTGCACAGGTAGTTGGTGGTAGCCAGTACCGATGTGGTGCCACAAGCCATATGTGCCTTTGCCGCAGGCAGGGGGTCGTTTTCAAAACGGATACCGTCGCCGGCATGGGAATGAATATCCACAAAGCCGGGACCTACGTAGGCGCCCTTGGCATCGAGAATCTCACAGCCCTCAGGGATGGGGGTGGTACGCATTTCGCCGAAGCCGGCAATCTTGCCGTCTTCAATAAAAAGGACAGCTTCCGGAATCAGGTGATCCCGCATGACAAGCTCAGCGTTGATAATTGCAAGCATAATTCCAACTCCCTTATTTTACAACTTTGCCGCCTAAAATAACGGTCTTTACATTCATTTTCATATCCACGAAGATCAGGTCAGCCCGGAGACCTTCCCGGATTTCACCCCGGTCAGAAAGACCAACAGCCTTTGCCGGGTTGTAGGAAGCAACCTTGAAGGCATCCACCAAGGAAGCGCCGGTGTGCTTCATATAGTTGCGGCAGGCAACATTCAACGTCAGCTTGGAGCCGGAAATATCAATGCCGCCGGATGCTCTGTAGGTAAAATTCAGGTCAGTGACGTGCTCCAGACCGGGGAATACCATAGGCTTGTTGATAGTTTGGTCGGAAATGAGAATGATTCTGTCATCGGTTTTGATTTTGCGAACCAGCCGCTGCATATAGGGGTCCACGTGGATGCCCATACTGTCGGATATCAGCTCAGCGTAAATGCCGTTGTTGTAGTTGACGCACTCATCTACGCACACACCCCGGCATTCCGGATAATTGACAATCGTACCGGTAGCATTGGTGTGGTGGGTGCCGATGCACAGACCGTAAGGCATCAGCTTTTCAATCTGCTGGGGGGTCGCTTCAGAGTGGGTGACTGCGAAACGAACCTCAGGGTTGGCAGCTTTGGCAGCCTTTACAAAGTTTTCCATACCCTCACGCTCGGGAGCAGTGCCCCAAACCCGGATAATGTCAGCGCCGGCTTTCAGCAGCGGTTCATAATCCTCCGGAACAGTGTCCAGCATCCGGGGCTGCTTGACACCCTTCTGGTTGTTCATAGAGCCGTAGCCGGGGTTGATATAGGGACCTTCCATATAGATGCCGGCGATGGTTGCGCCCTTTTCCGTAGCCATAGCTTCCCGGATTTTCTGGATGTATGCGACGTACTCCTCGCGGGAGCTCCGGGTAGGAGGTGTGGCGAGAATTGTGGTGGTGCCGTTTTGCAGGTGTTCCTGGGTAGCTTCTGCCGGGTCCTCAATAAACCGCACACCGGTGCCGGAGTGGGAGTGGATATCCACCAAGCCGGGACCTACATAGGCACCCTCAGCGTCGATAATCTCACAGCCTTCGGGGATGGGCGTGGTGCGCATTTCGCCAAAGCCTGCAATCTTGCCGTCCTCAATAAACAGGACAGCTTCTGGAATGAAATGGTCATGCATAACCAGCTCGGCATTGATGATTGCTTTCATGGTATTTCCTCCTAAAATGATTTTCACTATCATAGCATAATGCGCCAAATATTTCCAGATATTTTGCAAAAAAAGTGGGTGCATTTTGCACCCACTTTTTTGGATTATCTTTGAATTCTGCCGGAGCCGTCACCGCCAGCCAGCTTTTCCACTTCTGCAACGGTGACCATATTGTAGTCACCCTCAATGGAGTGCTTCAGGGCAGAGGCTGCCACAGCAAACTCCACAGCTGCCTGAGTATCCTTGCCGGTAAGCAGGGAGTAAATCAAACCGCCGCCAAAGCTATCGCCGCCGCCAACACGGTCAATGATGTGCAGGTTGTACTTCTTGGAGAAGCAGTACTCGTCGTTTTTTACGTTGTAGAGCATTGCGCTCCAGCCATTATCAAAGGCAGAGTGGCTTTCACGCAAGGTAATTGCCACCATCTCAAAGCCAAACTTGTCAGTCAGCTGCTTAGCAACGGACTTGTAGCCCTCGTGGTTCAGGCTGCCGCCGTAAATATCGGTAGCCTCAGCCTCAATACCGAACACGTCCTTGGCGTCCTCCTCGTTGGAGATGCACACGTCCACATACTGACACAGCTCAGTCATAGCGGCTCTTGCCTGGTCCCGGGTCCACAGCTTGCCACGGTAGTTCAGGTCACAGGAAATCTTAATGCCCCGAGCCTTGGCAGCGATGCATGCCTGCTTGCAGATTTCCACCAGGTTTTCACCCAGCGCCGGCGTGATACCGGTGAAGTGGAACCAGTCAGCGCCCTCAAAAATCTCATCCCAGTTAAAGTCAGAGGCGCAGGCCTGCTGAATAGCGGAGTGAGCGCGGTCATAAATGCACACAGAGCCACGCTGGGAAGCGCCCTTTTCGTTAAAATAGATACCCACACGGTCACCGCCACGAACGATTTTGGTGGTGTCCACACCGTAGCGTCGCAGGGAGTTCACCGCAGCCTGACCGATGGAATGGGTGGGCAGCTTGGTGACGTAAGCGGCATCCATACCGTAGTTGGCAAGGGACACAGCCACATTGGCCTCGCCGCCGCCAAAGGTAAATTCCACGTGGTCACACTGGACAAAACGCTCATAGTTATAAGGCTGCAGCCGCAGCATCAGTTCGCCAAAGGTAATAATTCTTGCCATATGTCTTTCTCCTTATACACCGGAATATGCTGCGAAGCCGGCATCGATGGGCAAAACCACACCGGTGATGGCGGAAGCGGACTTGTTGTCACACAGGAACAAGGTTGCGCCAATGAGCTCCTCAGCGTCCACAAAACGGTCGGAGGGAGTGCCGTTCAAAATCTTGGCGGTACGGGCGGTGGGGGTGCCATCCTCGTTGAACAGCAGGGCTCTGTTCTGGGCGGATACCAGGAAGCCGGGGGCAATGGCATTGCAGCGGATGCCGGTACCGGCAAAGTGGGTAGCCAGCCACTGGGTGAAGTTGGAAATACCGGCCTTAGCGGCAGAATAAGCGGGAATCTTGGTCAGGGGTGTGTAGGCGTTCATAGAGGAGATGTTCAGGATAACGCCGGACTTCTTTGCCACCATATCCTTGGCAAAAGCCTGAGTGGGGAGGAGTGTGCCCTGGAAATTCAGCTTGAACACGAAGTCCACGCCGGCAGCATCCAGATCAAAGAAGGTCTTGGAGCCCTCTTTTGCCTCGTGCTGATACTCATTGTCGGTGGTAGCCCGGGGGTTGTTGCCACCGGCACCGTTGATGAGGATATCGCAGGGACCCAGGTCCTTCAAAACCTGCTGATGCACAGCCTCCAGAGCTTCGGGCTCCAGAACGTTCGCCTTATAGCCTTCGCAAATCAGACCCTCAGCCTTCAGTTCGTCAGCCAGCTTTTTTACAGCGTCTTCGTTCAGGTCCAGCGCGGCAACCTTAGCGCCGCTGCGGGCAAAAGCGGTAGCCATTGCGCCGCAGATCAGTCCGCCTGCGCCGGTGACCACCACAACCTTACCGGTGTAGTCAATGTTTAAGGGAAGATTAGCCATTTTTTGTTACCTCCAGTTATTTATTATTCAATTTGTCCAGCATATCCCAGACACCCAGCATATACATAATGCCCAGAGCACGGTCATATAAACCGTAGCCGGGGCGGACGCTGCCGGGACCTTCGTTCCACAGGTGTCTGCCGTGGTCGGGACGGATATAGCCTTCAAAGCCACAATCGTGGTATGCCTTCAGAATATCCAGAATGCCGGTGTCGCCGTCGCAATCCCGGTGGCTGGCTTCGGAGAAGTCGCCGTTTTCGAAGTGCTTGACGTTACGGATGTGGGCAAAGGCAATCCGGTCACAGTGCTTACGCACAATAGCGGCAACGTTATTGGCGGGGTCAGCGCTCAAGCTGCCGGAGCACAGGGTCAGGCAGTTGTAGGGGCTGTCCACCATTTTCAGGAAACGGTCAATGTTTTCCTCGTTGATGAGCAGCCGGGGCAGACCGAAGATATCCCAGGGGGGATCGTCCATATGGATTGCCATTTTGATGCCGGTCTCCTCACAGGTGGGCATCAGGGCTTCCAGGAAGTACTTTAGATTCGCCCAAAGAGTTTCGTGGTCCACATCCTTGTAGGCCTTGAACAGCTCATCCAGCTTTGCCATACGTTCAGGCTCCCAGCCGGGGAAGGACATATTGTACTTTTCGGTGAAGTCCAGAATGTACTTGGCCATAGCGTTGTAGTCATCCTGGATCATATTCTTTTCGTAGAACAGGGCAGTGGAGCCGTCGCCAACCGGATGGAACAGATTGCTGCGGGTCCAGTCAAAGATGGGCATAAAGTTGTAGCAGATGACTTTTACGCCATACTTTGCCAGATTACGCATGGTAATCTTGTAGTTTTCGATGTATTGGTCCCGGGTGGGCAGACCGATTTTAATATCATCGTGGACGTTGACGGATTCCACCACATCAATGTTGAAGCCGTATTTGTCGCACTGTGCCTTTACCTCGGCAATTTCCGCTTCCTCCCAGATTTCACCGGGCATTTTGTGGTGCAGCGCCCAGACAATGCTGGTAACACCGGGGATTTGCTTAATGTCGCTTAGGCTGATTTTATCGTTGCCTTCTCCGTACCAACGGAAACCCATTTGCATTGGCATAGAATACCTCCTGTTGTTTTTACAAATTCTGAAAATAGTGTACCATTTGTTAAATGCAATATAAATTGCGTTTATTGCTTGAAATATTGCGATTGTTGTTGTATACTTTAACCGAGGTGAGAATTATGCGGGAACGTTTGCAAATCTTTGACCCACGGCAGACTATGCAGCGGGATACCTTTGAGGTTTTTCACTATCGGGAGCCCCGTCCTAACTCGGTAGAGGTGCATCATCACGATTTTTATGAGGTGTATTATCTAATCAAGGGCGAGGTGGAATATTGGGTGGACGGCAGAATTATCCGGATGCAGACCGGGGATTTGCTGCTGATTAACCCTATGGAGCTCCACCGTCCCGTGGTACACCCGGATAGCCCCGTATATGAACGGATTGTGCTGTGGATTAACAAGGAATACCTGGAAAATCTCCATAGCGGGCAGATGGATTTAAGCCGCTGCTTTGACACCAGACTTCCGGCGCATACCCACCTGATACAGCCCTCGGTGGCGGAGCGTTCCGCCCTGACTGCCCGGATGGGTGAGCTTGTCCGGGAGTATTATAGCCGTGAGTTGGGCAGTGACCTGTGCGCTTATGGGCTTTTTCTGCAGTTTATGGTGCAGCTGAACCGGATGGCGCAGCAGGAAAAAGCCCAGCCGGAGCAGGCCCGGCAGCTGTCGGCATTGGTGGAAAAGGTGCTTGGCTATATTGGCGAAAACCTGTCCGAACCCATGACGCTGGAAAAAATCGCCGAGCAGTTTTTTGTCAGCAAGTACTATCTTAGTCACACCTTCAGCAGGGAAGTGGGGGTCAGCGTTTACAGATATATTTTGCTGCGCCGTCTTTTGCTGGCGCGGCAGCTGCTTGCCACAGGAGAACCGGCAGGGCAGGTGTGCCGCAGCTGTGGCTTTTCTGACTACACCAGCTTTTACCGGGCCTTTAAGTCTGAGTACGGCATCAGCCCCCGGGAATTTGTTGCCGGTACCGTTTCGGGCTGATGCCCACGATGCTTTTGAAAAGCTTGGAAAAGTATTGTACATCCATAATGCCGCAATGCTGCGCAACGGTTTGTATTTGCAATTTAGTGGTTTCCAGAAGGTGCTTTGCCTGCCGGATACGCTGGGCGTTGATATAAGCGGTCAGTGTCTGTCCGGTTTCCTTTTTGAATAAGGTAGACAGATAGCTGCTGCTGATATTCAGGGTGTCTGCCAGCGTACTGAGGGTCAGATTGTCAGATAAATGGGCATCAATATAGACCAGAACCTTCTGCACCGGCGGAGAATAATCCTGAATTGCGTGCTTTCGTACCAGACGGCAGTAGGTCTGGAACATTTCCGTCATCAGGCCGCCAACGGCATCCAGGCTATGCAGCTGCTCGATTTTTTGTGCGAAATTTGAAGAGGTGCTGTCTAAGTGCACAGGGTGCACATTGCCTTTTTCCGCCGCTTTGCGTAGCAGCGTGTTCATTATGATGCAGTAGTTTTTGGCATTGCGTACCGGGTCGGAAACCCGCTGCTCAAAGGAAAAGGTGGAAAAGCTGGAAAAGAGCAAATCAACCTTATGAATTTGCCCCTTGGAGACGGCGTCCATCAGCTCGTTTTCATAAGCGTACCGCTGTGCAATGTTTTGCATATGCCATAGGGTGTCCTCCTGCTGGGAGGCTGCCTGTTTCATAGACAGAGGCTCCCGGTCAGTGGGGTGGAAGCTGACATCCTGCACAGGATAAGCGCCGGACCCCCATAAAAACTCCAAAAACGTGTCCACAAGAATCAGCATATGACTATGCTCCGGTAAAAGAGGCACGCTACTGTAAAACAGCTCCAGATTTCGCTGCCGCAAAGGCGCAATGTTTTCCGCTTCGGACCATTCCATAATTTCCCGGGAGGAAGGAGCGTTATGCAGATACGGACCAATCAGCAAAATTGTTTGCTTGGGCAGCTCCGGCAGCTGAAAATACAGATATCGGCAGCCAAAGGGGTCGGAAAGGCGGTAAAGGGTTTCGGGAAGCACCGGCGGAAGATAGTTCTGAAGCGGGAGCTCGCCGGCTAATTGCTGGTAAATGCCGTGGGTGTGCTGTAATTCCGGATGTTCCTTTGGTGGCAGAGATAAATCTGCAATGTCGGTGTGAATGCGGCATTTTCGAAAGGTTTCCCGCAGCAGACGCAGCTCCGCATCATAGAACATAAGCATCCCCCTTGGTCGTTTGGCAATACTGACAAAAACGGTTTGACATTTATTGGTATTGTAGTACAGTTTTTGATAAAACACAAGAGAAAAAATGTCACAAATCAAAAAATATTACAAAAACATAAAAAAATTATACTCACAGACTTTCTCTAAATCCTTTATAATAAATTTGTTAACAAACAACAAGGAGGATTTGTTTATGGCAAAAGCACCCCAACTGGATGCCACCGGTCATCGCAAATTTGGTATTCGCGACAGCGTGGCATACGCAGCCGGCGATTTAGGCTGTAATATGAGTTTTGCCCTGAAGGGCACAATGGCGCTGTTCTGGACCCAGGTTATGGGTATGGGACTGTGGTACTCCCTGCTGCTGGTTATCGTGCAGGTATGGGACGCCATCAATGACCCGCTGATTGGCTCTATGATTGACGCGGACAAGAAAAAATATAGGAGAAACAAGTTCCTGCAGTACATCTGGGCAGGCTCTATCGGACTGATTGTTGGTGGCGCTTTCTGCTTCATTCCGCTGCCCCAGGCACCCACGCTGGCAAAGGCGATCATCTTTGTTGCCGGCTACGTGATTTGGGATGCCTTCTACACCGTGGCAAACGTGCCCTACGGCTCTTTGCTGTCCCTGATTTCCAAGGAGCCTGCTGACCGGGCATCCCTGTCTGCGTGGCGCTCCATTGGCTCTATGATTGGCAATATGCTGCATATGGTCATTCTGCCCTTCCTGATTTATAACCCCGACAAGTCCCTGAACGGTCCGATGGTTTTCGTGGCTGCTTTGGTGATGGGCGTTTTGGGCTTCATCTGCTTCCAGTTTATGATCAAGAACACCGAAATCCGTGTGGAAACCGACATTACAGTCAGCGAGGAGCAGCCCAAGTTCAACGTGATTGAGGCAATGAAGAACTTTGTCTGCAACCGTCCTGCTGTGGGCGCAACTCTGGCAGCGATGGGTATGTTTATCGGTATGCAGGGCGCGGCGACCGCTGTTTCCGTGGTGTTCCAGATTTACTTCAAGAATCCCCAGATTTCCGGTGTGGTACAGCTGTTCTCTATGATCCCCATTATAGCATTTACCCCCTTGGCCCGTAAAATGGTTGTTAAGTACGGCAAGAAGGAGCTGTCCGTTGTAGGCGCAATCGCTTCCATTGTGGGCGGTTTGGGCCTGTTTATCATTACGCCCAACAACACCGGTTTGGACCTGATCATTTACATTGTGTGCCAGCTGGTGTATTCCCTGGGCTTGGGTATTTACTCCACTGTTTCCTGGGCAATGATGGGCGATGCCATCGATTACAACGAATGGAAGACCGGCAAGCGGGAGGAAGGCACTGTTTACTCCCTGCACTCCTTCTTCCGCAAGCTGGCACAGGGCGTTGGTCCTGCTGTGGCGCTGGTGATTATGAACGGTCTGGGCTATGTAAACAATGCAAAGCCCGATGCCAACGGCGTGTTCACCGAAATCGATGTGACCCTGCTTTCCTGGGATGTGGCTGTCAACCTGCGTACTCTGGTTGCGGCATTGTTCCTGATTTCTGCAGTAATGCAGTTCATCGGTCTGGCACTGGTCTACAACCTGGATAAGAAAACTCTGGCAAAAATGAATGCAGAGTTGGAAGCAAGAAAAACAACAGAATAAAATCTCCGGCAGCACCCTTGTCCGGTGCTGCCGTTTTTTAAGAATATTCCTAGGAGGAGAATGATGAGAAATATTGTGAGTTTAAACCCGGAATGGGTATTTTCCAAGCAGGCAGAGGCGATTCCTGTACAAATGCCTGAAAATTGGGAAGCGGTAAATGTTCCCCACAGCTGGAATGCGGTGGACGGACAGGACGGCGGCAACGATTATTACCGCGGTACCGGCTATTATGCAAAGGCACTGCAGAAGGCAAGCTTCCCGGCAGCGGACCGGTATTATTTGGAAATTTGCGGCGCAAATTCCTCTGCTGATGTGTATATTGATGGCAAAAAGCTGGCGCACCACGACGGCGGTTACTCCACCTGGCGTGTGGATATCACCGAAAGTCTGGGCGAGAACAGCCTGCTGGTGATTGCTGTTGACAACTCTGCCAATGAAATTGTCTATCCCCAGATGGCAGACTTTACCTTCTACGGCGGTCTGTACCGGAATGTGAATCTGATCTGTGTCAGTGAAAGCCACTTTGACCTGGATTACTACGGCGCTCCCGGCATTATGGTCACTCCCAAAATCAGCGGCGCCAATGCCAATGTGGAGGTGCAGGTGTTCCTGACAAATGCCCGGGAAGGTCAAACTGTCCGTTACACCATCTATGATAAGGATGAGCAGGTGATTGCCCAGACAGAGACTGCCGAAACAAAGGCGGAGCTGGTGATTGAAAATGTTCACCTGTGGCACGGACGCAAGGACCCCTATCTTTATTGCTGCGAGGCAGAGCTGGTGGTAACCGGCAATGTGCTGGACAATGTCTGTACCCGTTTCGGCTGCCGTACCTTTGAAATTCATCCGGATAACGGCTTTATCCTCAATGGGGAGGAGTACCCCCTGCGGGGTGTGTCCCGCCATCAGGACCGCTGGGGCTTTGGTAACGCATTGCTTCCCGAGCACCACGAAGAGGATATTGACCTGATTTGCGAGGTTGGCGTTACAACCATTCGTCTGGCCCACTACCAGCACGACCAGTATTTCTATGATCTGTGTGATGAAAAGGGTCTGGTCATCTGGGCGGAAATCCCCTATATTTCCAGACATATGCCCACCGGTCGTGAGAACACCATCAGCCAGATGAAGGAGCTGATCAGCCAGAATTATAATCACCCCAGCATCGTGGTTTGGGGTCTTTCCAATGAGATTTCCATTGGCGGCAGCAATGATGACCTGCTGGAAAATCACCGAATTCTCAACGACCTGTGCCACGAAATGGATAAGACCCGCCTGACCACTGTTGCGGCGGTGTCTATGTGCAAGATGGAGGACCCCTACCTGCAAATTCCCGATGTTGTTTCCTACAACCACTACTTCGGCTGGTACGGCGGCGAAACTTCCATGAACGGTCCCTGGTTTGACAAGTTCCATGCAATGCACCCCAACATTCCCATCGGCTGCTCTGAGTATGGCTGCGAGGCGCTTGATTGGCACACCTCTGACCCCCGTCAGGGTGACTACACCGAGGAATATCAGGCATATTACCACGAGGAGCTGATTAAGCAGCTGTTTACCCGGAAGTATATGTGGGCAACCCACGTGTGGAATATGTTTGACTTTGGCGCTGATGCCCGTAACGAGGGCGGTGAAAACGGACAGAACCACAAGGGTCTTGTGACCTTCGACCGCAAGTACAAGAAGGACTCCTTCTATGCCTACAAGGCATGGCTGTCCGATGAGCCCTTTGTTCACCTGTGTGGCAAGCGGTACGTGGACCGGGTGGAGGATGTGACTAAGGTTACCGTTTACTCCAACCAGCCTGCTGTTGAGCTGTTTGCAAACGGCGTTTCCCTGGGCGTAAAGGAAGCAGCTGACCATTTCTTCTATTTTGATGTTCCCAATGCAGGGGAAACCACCCTGAAGGCAGTTGCCGGTGCGTGTACCGACGAGAGCGTTATCCGCAAGGTGGAGGTTTTCAATGAGGATTACCGCCTGAAGGAAGAGGGTGCAATCCTCAACTGGTTTGACGTTGTGGAGAAGCCCGGTCGTCTGTCCCTGAACTCCAAGATGGGAGATGTGATTTCCACTTTCCGGGGTAAGCTGATTTTTATGAAGCTGATGGGCAAAATGCTCGGCGGCAAGAAGGGCGGCAAGAAGGTTGCCGGCTTCGAGATGACACCGGATATGATGACAATGATGAATGGCTTTACTGTCTTGCGTCTGCTGACCCTGGCTGGCGGTATGATGGATGCCAAATTCACCAAGGAAGACCTCTTAAAGCTGAATGCCAAGCTGAATAGAATTAAAGAACCCAAGAAAAAATAAAATATATGCGGGGGACTGAATAATCAGTCCCCCCGATTATAACAAAATTTTCTTGACAAAAATTCTGTTGCACATTACAATAAAGTTAATATTGAGGGAGTAATTCGGCACATTTGGTGCTGAGTCTTTCGTCAAAACGGCATTTTGGCCCGGAAGACTCCTAAAGAATGAGACTCATACGGGAACATAGCTTTTGTTCTTGTATGGGTTTTTGTTATTCCCTACGAAATGTAAAGGAGAATTTACAATGGACGCAGAGTACAGGCTTTCCACAGAAGAAGTGCTGCAAAACCTGGAAACGACCTCCACAGGTCTGAGCTCTCAGGAAGCGGCAAAACGGCAGGAAAAATACGGGCTGAACAAGCTGAAAGAAGCCGAGAAGGACACCTGGCTGCAGAAGTTTATGGCGCAGCTGAAGGACCCGATGCTGATTATCCTGATGATTGCGGCAGTGGTATCTGCGGCGACCACCGTTATGGGTTATCTGCAGCATCCCGGCGAAACCGGTGAGCTGATTGAGGGCTTGGTGGAGGTCGGCATCATCGTAATTGTGGTGCTTCTCAATGCTATTCTGGGTGTTATTCAGGAAAGTAAGGCAGAAGCTGCCATTGAAGCCCTGCAAACCATGACCGCCGCTACCTGTAAGGTGCTTCGGGACGGCAAAATGGTTGTTTTGCACAGCACGGAGCTGGTGCCCGGTGATGTGGTGATTTTGGAAGCCGGTGACGCTGTCCCTGCTGACGGACGCATTATCGAGAATGCCTCCTTGAAGATTGAAGAAGCAGCCCTCACCGGTGAGAGCGTGCCGGTTAACAAGCTGATTGATGCCCTGAACCTGACAGCCGGTCAGGAGGAGGTGCCTCTGGGTGACCGGAAAAATATGTGCTACATGGGCTCCACTGTGGTCTACGGTCGTGGAAAAGCGGTTATTACCCGCACCGGTATGGATACGGAAATGGGTAAAATTGCCGGCGCCCTGGCAGCTGCCGAGCAGGAAGAAACTCCCTTGCAGAAGAAGCTGGATGCCCTGGGCAAAACCCTGTCCAAGCTGGTGCTGGGTATCTGCGTGTTCATTTTTGCCTTTCAGCTGATTACAGCAGGTAAGTTTGATATTTCCACCATTCTGTCCACCTTTATGGTGGCGGTCTCTCTGGCGGTTGCCGCAATCCCTGAGGGTCTGGCGACGGTGGTGACTGTTGTGCTTTCCATTGGCGTGACCAATATGAGTAAGCGCAATGCGGTAATTCGCCGCCTGACCGCTGTGGAAACCTTGGGCTGTACCCAGGTAATCTGCTCCGACAAAACAGGCACCCTGACCCAGAACAAGATGACTGTGGTGGACCACTTGGGCGAAACAGAGCTCCTTGCCACCGCAATGGCGCTGTGCTCCGATGCAAACCTGAATGAAGAAAACCAGGCAGAGGGTGAGCCTACCGAATGCGCCCTTGTGAATTTTGCCTATTCTGTGGGTCTGAAAAAGCAGGACCTGGAGGCTAAGACTCCCCGTGTGGACGAGGCGCCCTTTGACTCCGGTCGTAAGATGATGTCTACCATCCACGATTTGGGCGGCTCCTACGTCCAGTATACCAAGGGTGGTCCCGATGTTGTGCTTGCCCGCTGCGCTTACTACTATGAAGACGGCAAGGTCCTGCCGATGACGGAGGAAAAGCGGGCTGAAATTATGGCAGCCAACAAATCGATGGCTGACAAGGCATTGCGGGTTCTGGCAGCTGCCAAGCGTGACTGGGCAGAAAAGCCTGCGGACAATACCCCTGAGTTTTTGGAGCAGGATCTGGTGTTCCTGGGCCTGACCGGTATGATTGACCCGGTCCGTCCTGAGGTCAAGGCTGCCATTGAGGAGTGCCGCAATGCCGGCATCCGTGCGGTTATGATTACCGGTGACCACAAGGACACCGCCGTTGCCATTGCCAGGGAGCTGGGCATCATTACCGATGCTTCCCAGGCTATCACCGGCGCAGAGCTGGATGCCATTTCTGACGAGGATTTGTGTGAGGCGGTGAAGAAGTACGGTGTGTATGCCCGTGTGCAGCCGGAGCACAAAACCCGGATTGTCACTGCCTGGAAGAAGAACGGTTGTATTACCGCCATGACCGGTGACGGTGTCAATGATGCTCCCTCCATTAAGTCTGCGGACATTGGTGTGGGTATGGGCATTACCGGCACCGACGTGACCAAGAATGTTGCGGATATGGTGCTGGCTGACGACAACTTTGCCACCATCGTTGCCGCAGTAGGGGAAGGTCGCCGGATTTACGACAACATCCGTAAGGCAATCCAGTTCCTCCTTGCCTCCAATATGAGTGAGGTGCTGGGTGTGTTTGGCGCAACCCTCCTGGGCTTCACGCTCTTAAATCCTGTCCACCTGCTGTTTATCAATCTGGTGACGGACTGCTTCCCAGCGCTGGCTTTGGGTATGGAAGAAGCGGAGCCGGACACCATGCGCCGTGCGCCCCGTAATTCCAAGGACGGCATTTTTGCCGGTGGCTTAGGCTTTGATGTGGTGTATCAGGGATTCCTGGTAACGCTCATTACCATGGCTTCCTATATTATCGGTCACAGCCTGCAGGTAGGCGCCTTTGCCTTGCCCCAGGGTGTTTCCGAGCACGGTATGACTATGGCGTTTCTCACAATGTCTATGTGTGAGATTTTCCACTCCTTTAATATGCGCTCCCAAAGAAAGAGTGTATTCAGCCTGAAAACCCATAATAAGGTGCTGTGGGCGGCAATGCTGGGCAGTCTGCTGTTGACCACTGCCGTGATTGAAATTCCCTTCATTGCAAATGCCTTTGGCTTTACCCCCATTGGCTTTGGCGAGTATGCCATTTCTATGGGTCTGGCTGTTTTGGTGATTCCTGTTGTGGAAATCGTGAAGCTTATCCAGAGAGCCTGCGCAAAGCAATAAATTTACAGCCCCCTGTTGACAGGGGGCTGTAAGCTTGCTATAATTAACAGGTACCTGATATTATGGTACCTGAATAAAAGGAGTGAGAATAATGGAACGGCAAATTATGGGAAATATTTTCCGGCTTTGCGCCAAAAGCCGCCGCCGGGCAGGGGACGGAAAACCGCCGAAAAACCGTGGCTACGGACGGATTATGGAGCTATTGTATTCCGGTGACGGGTATACCCAGCAGGAAATTGCCAAAAAGCTGGACATTCGCCCCCAGTCAGCCTCTGAAGCCGTCAATGCATTGTGCGACCAGGGCTTTGTCCGGAAGGAAGCAATGGACGACAAGCGCTGCAACCGGATTGTGATTACGGAATTGGGAAGACAGCATCACGCACAGCTTATCCAGGAACGGGATGAACGGTTCAAAGCGCTGCTTGCGCCGTTAACGGACGGAGAAAAGCGAACACTTTTGATGCTCTTACAGAAGGTTAACGAAGGAGGTGCGGAGGATGGCAGGTAACTTTGGTCCCCAAATGCCATATCGTCACCAAAAAGCGCCGCCACCTGAGAATATCCGTCAGGTACCCGCATATCTCAAAGCGGTGTTGGGCGGCTTCTTTGGCCGCTTTGGCTATATTATCCATTTGGTGTGGAAGGCAGGAAAGTGGATACCGTTCCTCTTGTTTTTTGTGGCAATTTTCCGGGGCATTATGCCGGTGCTGATTTCTCTGGTGTCCAAGAATATTCTCAATGCTTTGCAAGCTGTGGTGAAGCAGGGGAACCTGTCGGAAAGTGAATTCTGGACCTCCGGCATCCTATGGCTGCTGATAGCTTTGATTTCTTACCGGGCCTTGCAGCGGATTGTAACCAGTATCACCACTGCCCTGAACCGCATTGCCGGAGAAAAGGTTGCCAATCAGGTAAAAAAGCAAATTATGGAAAAATCCCGGGAGCTGGATGTTGCCGCCTATGATAACCCGGTTTTCTACGAAAAAATGGAGAATGCCAACCGGGAAGCCGGAAACCGCCCCCTGATGATTCTCTCGGAAACCTTCGGAGCAATCAGCTCTATCATTGAGCTTGTGAGCTTTTTGGCAATTTTGCTGGCAGCGCCGGGGCTGGCTTGGGTGAC
Organism: Oscillospiraceae bacterium; assembly: GCA_017516925.1. Classification (GTDB taxonomy): domain Bacteria; phylum Bacillota; class Clostridia; order Oscillospirales; family Oscillospiraceae; genus Faecousia. The sequence goes on from JAFXAQ010000031.1 coordinate 30,447, forward strand.
CTTTGCCATCGTGGCGGTGTCCATTCCCTCTGCGGTGGTAAACTTTGTCTACCGCCGGAAGAATTTTGACTATATGCGCCGCCGTTCCAAGGAGCGCCGCCAGATGAACTACTATTCCGGGGTTCTGGTGGATAAGGATTTGGTGAAGGAAGTGCGGCTGTTTGATTTGGCAGATACCTTCATCGACCGGTTTTTGCAGGTGTTCCGGGGGTATTACCATGGGTTGCGGAGGCTGATTTTCCACGAAAGTGCATGGCACGTGCTGTTTGCCCTTTTAACCGGCGCCACCAACCTGATTTTTTACATAATGATTGCCAAAAATGTGTTTGTGGGCACGATGCAAATCGGCGATTATTCTCTTTACACCGGCGCCATCGCCTCCATTGCCACCTGCATTACTGCCCTGATCAATGCCTCCGGCAATGTGTATGAGGGTACGCTGTTTATTGATAATCTCCGGGCATTTATGGAAGAGCCTCAAACGGTGAAGCCTATCGTGAAAAATCCCCGACCGGTGGAGGAAGGGAGGCAGCATACCATTGAATTTGTGGACGTAAGCTTCCGTTACCCCGGTACCACCCGGGACATCCTCAAGCATATCAACCTGAAAATTCATCCCGGGGAAACCCTGGCGCTGGTAGGCTTGAACGGCGCCGGAAAAACCACCTTGATTAAGCTTTTGACAAGGCTCTATGACCCCACCGCCGGAAAAATATTGCTGGACGGTGCGGATATCCGGGAGTATGACCTGAAAAGCCTGTACCGAACCTTCGGCATTATTTTCCAGGACTTTGGCAAATATGCCGATACGGTGGAAAACAATATCCGCTTTGGCAGCATCCATAAAAATGCGCCTATGTCTGAGGTGGAGTTTGCAGCAGCCCAAAGCACTGCTGCGGAATATATCCCCAACCTACCCAAGGGCTACGATACGCCCCTGATGCGGATTTTTGAACCGGAGGGCAGGGAGCTGTCCATCGGTCAGTGGCAAAAGCTGGCAATTGCCAGAGCCTTCTATGCCCAGTCGGATATTCTGATTCTGGATGAGCCCACCGCATCCCTGGACCCCCTGGCTGAACAGGAGATTTTCAACCAGTTTGATAAGCTTCGGGATGACAAGATGACGGTTTTTGTGTCTCACCGGCTGTCCTCTGCTACAGTGGCAGACCAGATTATTGTTCTGGAAAACGGCGAGATTGTGGAGCAGGGAAGTCACCGGGAGCTAATGGACAAGCAGGGGAAGTACCACCACCTGTTCACCACCCAGTCCAAACGCTATGTGGAAGAACCGCAGGAACGCCCCCGCCGTCCCCGCCCTCCTTTTCCAGGTATGACCCGAAACTTTGTTGAATAACAAACAACCCGGAATGCATCGCATTCCGGGTTCTGTCCTTATGGGGTAGTGTCTGTCTTCTTTGTCTTCTTCTTTTTTCTTGCAATGCGAATGATCAGCCAAATGCCCACACCGGCGATGGCCCAAAGCACCAGATGGGGCAGGTTTGCTACGATGAACACAAAAATTTCGGTGAAGCCGTTTCCAATACTTTTCAGACTTTGCTTAAAGCCTGTGCCAATTCTCTGCCAGACGGTTTCCGGCTCCTCTACAACGGTGTATTCCTTCACCTCAGAAACCGACAGGTTGACCGTGCCGTAATTCACCTGATTGTCCATCACCCGCAGCTGGGAGGTAATTTCCTCCAGCTCGGTTCGTACTTCAGTCAGCCGTTCTTCGATTTCCAGCAAGTCCCGGGTGGTTTCCGCCTTTGCCAGCAGCTCCAGAAGCCGTGTCTGCTCTGTTTCCAAAGCAGAAATCCGGCTTTGAATGGCGACATAGCGCAATGTCACATCGTCGGAGGTTTCATTGGAGGATACAATGTTGCTTTCCTCTGTTACCTTTGCCACAAAATCGTCCAGCTTTTCTGCCGGAATGCGGATGGTGAGGGAGCCTCTGCGGTACCGCCGCTGGGCACTGGGGGAGCCATGGTAGATTTCCTGCTGCTCAACATAGCCGCCCAGCTGATTGATTTTTTCCATAACTGCTTCCAGCAGAGCGTCTAAATCCTCTGTTTCTGCGTCCAGGTAGATTTTGCGAATCAGCTTTTGGCTTGTGGTGGAAGGATAGGTGGTAATGGAGGTATCGGAAAGAGCAGTGGTGCCAACTTCCTGACTGTATTCCACTATGCCGTCAGCAGCATCCTTCATTTCACCCCGATTGCTTTCTGTTGCGGCGTTTTTTGCGCCGCCGCAGCCTGCAAGCAGTCCTGCACACAGGGTCAACACAAGCAACCATACCAAACATTTTTTCATCTTTGTTTCCTCCTTCAATTATAAATGATCATGATATCTGTGGGATAAAGTTCTGTAAAATCTTCCGGTTCCCTGGCAAATAGCAAGGTGATTTCTGCACCGGGAGAGAAGGTCTTGCGCTCTTTCATTTCATCAAAAAGGACGGTAGCGGTTTCTCCCTTCTCCAGGGTCACAATCAAATAATCCTCTGCCACCTCTGCAACCTTTGCGGTGAGAAAATAGCCAGACAGGGTGGTGGAATATTCTGCCCAACTGCCAACAAAACCGTCTGCTTTTCCATTTTCGACTGCGTCCTCCAGAAATGCGCCCCTATCCGCTGCTTTCTGCGGCGGCTGTAGCTGATATAGTCCCACAACCAGTAAAAGGCTGGCAGCAATTGTAGCAATGGGTTTCCAGGAAAACCGCTTTTTCCGGCGGAGGGTATCCACCGGGGAGAGTAGTTCTTCCGGCAATAAGCCGATTGCGTCCTGAAGACGCTCTGCATCGGTCATAAAAATCCCTCCTCCTTTAGGTGTTGTCCCAAGCCTTGCCGTGTGCGGTACAAAAGAATTTTTACCTTAGACTGGGAAATGCGGCAATACCCTGCGATTTTTGCCACCGGGTCCAAATAGTAATACCTACCCAAAAAGACGTTTTGTGTTTCTTGTGGCAGGGTTTTCAGGTATGCGGCGATTGCTTGGGAGAGCAGCTGGACGTCTGCCGCTTGCTGGGTGGTATCCCCGGCACTGAGACAGTCCGACAGCTCCTCCAGGGATAGTGCGTATTCGCTGCCAATCCGTTTTTCAGCATTTCTTTTCCGAAACAGATCAATACTGATCCGCCTGGTCAGCTTGCCCAAATAGGTGGACAGCACTTGGGGGCGTTGGGGCGGTATGGAATTCCAGGCGGCAAGATACGTGTCGTTGACACTCTCCTGAGAATCCTCCCGGCTAAAGAGGATGTTGTAGGCAATGGTATTTAAGTAATGCCGGTATTTTTTGTCGGTGCAGGCAATGGCGCTTTCGTCCCGCTGCCAATACAGCCCAACAATTTCTGTATCGTCCATAGTGACCACCTCTTACCAGTCTACTCGTAAAAAAACGCTTCCGGTTACAACCCCGGAAGCATTTTTTGAAATTTCAGGGCTGTTTGATAATGCGACCCTCTTGCCGGGGCTTCCGGACAGGTTCTCCGTCAGGGTAGCCCAGAAGGCAGTTGCCAATACCCCGGTAATGCTCGGGAAGTCCCCACTTTTTCAGAAGCGCCTTGCCTTGAGGTGTGTCAAACATTTCTCTTGCCCGGTGGACCCAGCAGCTGCCTACGCCCAAAGCGGTGGCGGCATTCATTAAATTCCCCATTACCAGCGAGCCGTCCTCAATCCAGGTGTTTCGCTCCGGGTCGGACAGCACCACAACCACGCAGGGGGCGTTGTAGAAGGGGTCTGTGTTGGCACCCAGAACTTCGGCATTCATTTGGGAGAGGGTATCCCGGGTGGCTTTGTCGGTGACGGCGACCATCACAGCCTTCTGGTTGTTCAGTCCGGTGGGGGCATAAAGACCGGCTTCCAGAATTTTGTCCAGCACAGCTTCCGGCACCGGCTTGGAAATATATTTTTTGGTGCTGCAGCGGCTTTTCAGTACGTCTAACGTTTCACACATAATAAATTCCTCCTTGCTTGATTATATTTTACCCTAAGGGTGTTGCCTTGTCAATATTGCTCCGGGCAGACATTTGTACGTATGTGGCATATTTTTGCTTGCCAAAATCGAAATATGTGGTATACTGGGAGTAATCTTTTTTGTTTGGAGGAAATGAATATGAAATATGATCGTACATTCAACTTTTCTGCCGGTCCGGCAATGATGCCTGAGGCTGTTCTGGAGGAAATTCAGAGCGAAATGATGAACTACCGGGGCAGCGGTATGTGCGTGATGGAAATGTCCCACCGCAGCGCCGCCTTCCAGCAGATTATTGACGAGGCTGAGCAGAACCTGCGTGATCTGATGCAAATTCCCGATAATTATAAGGTGCTGTTCATTCAGGGCGGCGCGACCTTGCAGTTTTCTATGATTCCTATGAACCTGATGAAAAACGGCAAGGCTTTGTACATCGAGACCGGCGCCTGGTCCAAAAAGGCCATTGCCGAAGCCAAGAAGGTCGGTCAGGTGGAGGTAATCTCCTCCAAGGATAAGAATTACACCTACATCCCCGATTGCTCCGATTTGGACATTGCCGACGATGTGGACTATGTGTATATTTGCGAAAACGAAACCATCCACGGCACCACCTGGCAAAATTTGCCCAACACCAAGGGTCACATTTTGGTGGCGGACCAGTCCTCGATGTTCCTTTCCAAGCCCTGTAATGTATCGGATTACGGTCTGATTTATGCCGGTGTCCAGAAAAACGTAGGTCCTGCCGGTATGGTGGTGGTGATTATCCGGGAAGACCTGATTCGGGACGATTTGGATAACCTGCCTGTTTACCTGCAGTACAAGACCCACGCTGACAGCGCATCGCTGTACAACACTCCCAACTGCTGGGCAATTTACTGCTGTGGCAAGGTATTTCAGTACCTGAAAAATCTGGGCGGTCTGGAAGCTATGCACAAGCGCAACGAGGAAAAGGCAAAAATCCTCTATGATTTTCTGGACAGGTCCAAAATGTTTGGCGGCACTGTGGAAAAAGAGGTCCGCAGCCTGATGAACGTGCCCTTTGTCACGGAAAGCAAGGAGCTGGATGCCCAGGTGGTCGCCGCTACCAAGGCTGCCGGCTTTGACAATCTGAAGGGTCATAAGTCCGTTGGCGGTTTGCGCGCATCGATTTACAACGCAATGCCCAAGGAAGGCGTGGAAGCGTTGGTGGCATTTTTGAAAGATTTTGAGGAAAATTACAGAGGATAAATTATGGCAATCGTAAGACCTTTTCGGGCAATTCGCCCCCAAGCGGAGGTAGCATCCCAGGTGGCAGCGCTGCCCTACGATGTAATGAACAGTGACGAAGCCCGGCAGATGGTAAAGGGTAATCCCTATTCCTTCCTACACGTGGATAAGGCGGAGATTGATATGGACCCTGCCATCGACCTGTACGATACCCGAGTGTATGAAAAAGCCCGGAATAACCTGAATCAAATGGTGGAAAAGGGCGTGTTTTTGCAGGACGCAAAGCCTTGCCTGTATGTGTACAAGCAGGTGATGAACGGACGTGCCCAAATCGGCATCGTGGCTTGCGTGTCCATTGACGAGTACCGGGAAAATACCATCAAAAAGCACGAGCTGACCCGGGCAGATAAGGAACAGGACAGAGTCAATCACGTGGACTACTGCGATGCCAACACCGGACCGATTTTCCTGACTTACCGGGCAGATGCAGAAATCAACGCTCTGGTAACAGCAGCGATGGAGAATGCGCCTGTGTATGACTTTACCAGTGAGGACGGTGTGGGTCACACAGTTTGGGTGATTTCTGCGGAAGAGACTGTCGCAGAAATTTCCCGCTTGTTTGCAAAGATACCTTATTTGTATATTGCTGACGGACATCACCGGTCCGCCTCTGCAGTCCGGGTGGGCATGAAGCGCCGGGAAGAAAAGCCGGACTTTGACGGTACGGAGGAGTTTAACTTCTTCCTGTCAGTGCTGTTCCCCGATGAGCAGCTTTACATTATGGACTATAACCGGCTGGTGAAGGACCTGAACGGTTATTCTCAGGCGGAATTCTTGCAGAAGGTGTCAGATTGCTTCACGGTAACTCCCTACGAAAAAGAGGGCGTTTTGAAGCCTGAGAACAAGCACACCTTCGGTATGTATCTGGGCGGCAGGTGGTATTTGCTTGCAGCCAAGGATGGCAGCTTTGATGCATCGGACCCTGTTGCGCAGCTGGATGTGTCTATCCTGCAGAACAATCTGCTGGGTCCTGTTCTGGGAATCGGTGACCCCCGTACGGATAAACGGATTGATTTTGTGGGCGGCATCCGTGGCCTGCAGACCCTGGCAGACCGGGTAGACAGCGGCGAGATGACAGTGGCTTTCTCTATGTACCCCACCACCATGGAGGACTTAATGAATATTGCCGATGCAGGCGCTATTATGCCACCCAAATCTACCTGGTTCGAGCCAAAGCTTCGCAGCGGTTTATTTATTCACAAGCTGAAATAACAAGACAGGAGGCGTCTGTCAGACACCTCCTGTTTTTTGACAGAGTGAACAAATAACAGTTTGAAATGATGTATTACTTAGAAAAAACAATTTTTATGAAAAATATTTCCAAGAAAGTCTTGCAAAGTGTGGCAAGTTGTGATATTGTATAGGTGACTATTTGTACACTGCATTATTTTAGTGAAAAAACTACAAAAATACGGCTGGAAAGTACATATGCGTATGAAACCAATGTTATTGTTGCTTTTGGCGCTGTGTTTGGTCTTAGGATTATGTGCCTGTACAAATACTGCCGACGGCGCAAATCAAACCGCAGACGGCAAAGTTACCTACCGGATTAAGGTTGTGGACGAGGCAAGCAAGCCAATGCCCAACGTCATGGTTCAGCTGTGTAGTGACAGCTGCTTCCCTGCAACTACCGACCAAGCGGGGGTTGCCGAGTTTAATCTGGTGGAGGCGGAATACAAGGCTGCTGTGACCGTAATGCCTGCGGGCTATGAGGCGGAAGCTGCGGAATTCCGTTTTCCGGTCGGTTCCTATGAACTGACCATCACCTTGAAGCCTGTTTCCCAAGGCTTTTGAGTTTCGTAAAAATCCCCGATGGACCGCTCTGAGCGCTGTCGGGACAGAGAGGGGCCTCGGTCCTGCCGCGCAGTATGCGCGACACCGCTGCTTGTTGCCCACAGCAGATGCATCCTGTTGTCGGCGTGAGCGAGCCCTCGCTCTGCCTCTGGCATAGCTTTTCGGTTATCCCGGGTTTTTAGCATTTTTTCCGTGCTGAATTAAAATTTGAGGAGGAAAACCAAATGAAACGCACACTTTCCCTGTTGGTTGCACTGGTAATGGTAATCTCTATGGTTCCCAATGTCTTTGCAGCTGATGACTCTGTTGACTTCGACGATCTGATTTATTTGGAAACCTACAGCCCGTTGACAGTCAATATCGAAGCAGGTGCTACCGAGCCTGTAGAATTCCTGTGGGTTCCCACTGAGGAAGGCACTCTGACTTACGATATCAATAACGCTGACACCACCGTCAGCATCGTCCTGGCTCAGGGCGAAAACACCGCTACCAGCGAAGCAGGCGTTGTTGCCCTGAATGTGGTAGCTGGCGAAGAAGTTTCTATCAAGATTTCTGATACCACCGGCGCTGCTGTTGAGAACCTGGTGATTAACGGCACCTTCGGCAAGGTATGCGTACACGAGGCTGGCGAAGCTGTGCAGGAGAATGTCGTTGATGCTACCTGTACCGAAGCCGGCAGCTATGACAGCGTTGTTTACTGCACCCTGTGCGGTGAGAAGCTGAGCACCACTGCTGTTGTGGTGGAAGCTCTGGGTCACTCCTGGGATGAAGGCGTGTACCACGAGGCAACTACTACTGCAAACGCTTACACTCTCTACACCTGTACCGTTTGTGGCGAAACCAAGATCGAAGAGGAAGAAGGCACCCAGCTGCCTGAGAACGTGATCACCAAGCAGCCTGTCAACGATGTCAAGGCTAAGGGCAAGATCGCTACCTTCACTGTGGAAGCTACCGGCGATGTTACTTATCAGTGGCAGAGAATTAAGAGTGGCGCTACTGTTTGGACCAACATCACCGGTGCGACCAGCGCCAGCTATTCTGTCACAGTTTCTGATGCCACAATTATTCCTTACCGCTGTGTTGTGACAATCGCCAACGGCACTGAGTACATCTCTAACGAGGTCACCATTATTGAGCCGGACCCCCTTGTGACTGTTTTGAATGAGGGCGGTAATCTGCATGTGATTAAGAACACTGTTGTTAGTTTCCATGTTGAACTGGACAGCGTTGAGGGTGTTACTTTCCAGTGGCAGAGAGAAAAGATTGCTGGCAGATGGTTTAACGTA
>JAFXAQ010000032.1 GCA_017516925.1 Oscillospiraceae bacterium
GAACCGCCTGCGCGGCACCCTCAACGTGGCCGCCGTGAAGGCCCCCGGCTTCGGCGACCGCCGCAAGGCCATGCTCCAGGATATCGCCATCCTCACCGGTGGCCAGTGCATCTCTGAGGACCTCGGCCTCAAGCTCGAGAACGTGGACGTCGACATGCTCGGCCTGGCCAAGCGTGTCGTCATCACCAAGGACACCACCGTCATCATCGAAGGCGCCGGCAAGTCCGCCGATATCTCCGCCCGCGTGTCCCAGATCCGCCACCAGATTCAGGAAACCTCCTCCGACTACGACCGCGAGAAGCTCCAGGAGCGCCTCGCCAAGCTCGCCGGCGGTGTGGCCGTCATCAAGGTCGGTGCTGCCACCGAGACCGAGATGAAGGAGAAGAAGGACCGCGTGGACGACGCCCTGCATGCCACCCGCGCTGCGGTGGAGGAAGGCATCGTGCCCGGCGGCGGTGTGGCCCTCATCCGCGCCCAGAAGGCAGTGTGCGGCCTGAACCTCACCGGCGATGAAGCCACCGGCGCCGCCATCGTGTACCGCGCCGTGGAATCCCCGCTCCGCCAGCTCGTGGCCAACGCCGGCCGCGAAGCCGCCCTCATCGTGGAGAAGGTCAAGAACCTCGAAGCCCCCACCATGGGCTACAACGTCGTGACCGATGAATACGAGGACCTCCTCGTCTCCGGCGTGGTGGATCCCACCAAGGTGACTCGTTCCGCCCTGCAGAACGCCGCCTCCATCGCCGGCCTCATGCTCACCACCGAATGCCTCATCACCGACCTCCCCGAGCCCAAGTCCTGCAACTGCGGCGGCCACGGCGGCGCCGGCGACATGGGCGGTATGGGTGGCATGGGCGGCATGATGTAATCGGCCCCGCACAACCATCTCACATAACAAAGCAGGGGAGCCCGGCTCCCCGAAGTCAGAGTAAAACCTACTCATAACAGCCCCAACTACCCCGGCGGCGGGTTCCGACCAACGGAACCCGCCGCTTCATCTTTGCCCCCAGTCGAAGATTTCATTGCTTCCAACGGAAGCAATTTGCATGCGGAATCATGTACCCTCCTCACTTTTTTTAGATTTTTGCGTTGACTTTGTGCCTTCTACATTGTTTAATGAGGTCAGACAGGTGACTCTCGCTTGCGAGCGCCATAAGTGCTTGGTGAAAAAGGTCACATTATACAACTTTGGCCCACCCGGTTTCTGCTGGGTGGGTCTTCTCTTTAGAATACACGAAAATGCCTCTTAAACCTTTTCTTACATTTAACCAGCAAGCAGAATTGCTGGTTAATCGCGGAATGTCGAGTATCAACGGCATGCCTAGGCAAGACTTGGTTTCTACGATAGAAGGTGACTTGACCTTTATTAATTACTATCGCTTTTCTGCGTATTGGTACCCTTTTTATTTGGAAAATCAATCGGGGGAGAAAATCTTTTTGTTCGGACCTGATACTTATTGGGAAACGGTGCGCTCTTTTTACATGTTTGATCGTAGGCTGAGGAGGCTGATGTTTGATGCAATATCGCGAATTGAAATTGCGTTACGCACACAGATTGCCTACATTTGGGCAAAACGTACAGGCGTTTCAGATCCCCAGAGAGAAGCAAAAAATTACCGGACCAAATTTACAAAGGGTAAAAAAGATCCAACTACCAAACAACTGCGAAAGTCTCCTTATATGGGGCTTCTCGAAATTGTAGACGACTATTACAAAAAGAATAGACATAGCTTTACTGAAAAATTTACCAGAACTTCAGCAAAGCATGCAAAAGACCTCCCCATTTGGGAGTTTGTAGAGTATGCAACGTTTGGAAACCTTGCCACCTTGCTGGAGCAGGGGCTTCCATTACATATTGTTGATGAAATAGCAAATATCTTCGGGTTTCCTAATCGCGATGGCTTTTTATCTTGTGTCGCTCTTTTGAAGGAGGTTCGCAATGCTTGTGCTCACCACGGGCGGTTATGGAACAAGACGTGGACGCATGCTCAGGAGAAGCTTCAATCCAATGGGACAACAAAATTGAATGTCCTCGACATTTTGAAGAAACTTTCGTTCCCGGAGTGGGACTATGTCTGGGATGGAACTTCCCTGCGTTGGCGTAAACCCCGTAAAGGAGAAAAAGGCGTGCTATTACACGCTGCGAAAAACAGAACTTCAGCGGTGTTGACTGTTTGTAACATTTTGCTTAAAGCCGCAGCTTCTCGCAGCCATTGGAAAGACCGCCTGTGCGATTTGTTAACTAATCAGGATGCCCCGTTGCCGGATATGTATGTGCACCTCGGGTTTACTACTACCCACTGGCACGAGCACCCTCTGTGGAAATAACTTGTTCGCCCTTTTTTATAGCTTTGCAAGAGGACTTCATTTTTGCCTGGAGGCAAGGATTTCACGCCGCTCCTGCCTCTATTCATAAGCGTGCCAGTTGATCAGCCGTAAAGAGGCTGGAATTTTGCTGCAGTCAAAATTGAAGTTTTGAAAAATGAAGCAAATTATGCTAATCTTCTTCACGAAAAAGGTGGTAAAACGCCATGCAAAAAACAGAAAATAAGATATATAGCTCTATTAGAGGTAAAGGTGCAGGGTGTGTTATTACCAACAGTGACTTTTACCATCTGGCTGCAAGGGGAACGATAAACCGTTGTTTAACCTCTTTGCGCGAGCGCGGAATCATTCGTTCCCTCATAGTCGGCATTTACGATTATCCCATCTACAGCGAGCTCTTGCAGGAGCAACTGGCCCCTGATATCGACCTGGTGGCTCAGGCGATTGCCCGTAAGAATCAATGGCATATTCAGATTACGGGAGATGCGGCGTTGAATTACCTTGGCCTGAGCACCCAGGTTCCGGGACGTTATGTGTACCTGAGCGACGCGCAGAGCAGGGAATACCAGATAATGAATCGTACCCTCGAATTCAAGCGGGCCCCTCTCAAACAGACAAAGTTTCAAAGCAGACAGACAGAAATCATTACCCAGGCATTGATTGCCTTGGGCGAAGCCAATGTCGATGCACATGTTATTTCCCAAGTTTCAGCTTTCATCGCCCCCAAAGAGAGATATTGGATTCTGGGAGATACCCGCTATGCCCCTGCATGGATAGGTGAGTTGCTCAGAAAACTCATTACCGAAGCTACTGTTTTACGTGTATGACGCGGCTAAACAGATGATAATCGAACATATTTTCAAAAAACTACTCTATCTGAGCGCCACTCGTCCAGGAGTCTAATCTCTTTTAATTTTCAGCACATCTGCCAGTAGTTTCGCTACCAGTTCATCGACTGTGAGATTTGCAGTGGCGGCCCAGGTGGTGAGCAGTGGGGCGAACTCGTGGGGCAGGGTGATGGTGAGCCCCTTGTCGTGCGTTTCCATCAAATCAGCAATGCGTGCAGCCAGTTGCGGCGTCAGAGATTTTGTCCCTGCCAGAATGGGGCAGAGCGCCTTGTAGTTTACATGCAGC